>NZ_JBHTSW010000036.1:0-8780 GCF_042794945.1 Rhodococcus sp. NPDC056506
GCCGCTTTCGACGTGCTCAGGGGATCAGCTGAGGCGCTCGATCACCATTGCCATGCCCTGTCCGCCGCCGACACACATGGTCTCGACGCCGAAGGTCTTGTCCTGCTCCTGCAGGTTGTTGATCAGGGTGTTGGTGATACGGGCACCGGTCATACCGAAGGGGTGACCCAGCGCGATCGCGCCACCGGAGATGTTGAGCTTGTCCTCTTCGATGCCCAGTTCGCGAGCGGATCCGAGGACCTGCACGGCGAATGCCTCGTTGATCTCGAACAGGTCGATGTCGGAGATCGACTTGCCGGCGATTTTCAGGGCGTTCTTGACGGCCTGAATCGGGCCGAGGCCCATGATCTCGGGCGACAGGCCCGAAACGCCGGTGGAGACGATGCGAGCGAGCGGGGTCAGGCCGAGTGCCTTTGCCTTGGTGTCGGACATGATCACCAGTGCGGCTGCGCCGTCGTTGAGCGGGCAGGCGTTGCCCGCGGTGACGGTGCCGTCGGGGCGGAAGACGGGCTTGAGGCCGCTGATGCCTTCGTAGGTGGTGCCGGCGCGGGGGCCGTCGTCCTTGGAGACGACGGTGCCGTCGGCGAGGGTGACGGGCGTGATCTCACGCTCGAAGAAGCCGCGAGCGATGGCTTCCTCGGCGCGGTTCTGGCTGCGAACTGCCCAGCGGTCCTGGTCTTCGCGGGTGATGCCGGTGGCGGAAGCGACGTTCTCCGCGGTCTGGCCCATGCCCAGGTACACGTCGGGGATCAGGCCTTCTTCGCGAGGATCGGTCCAGGCGACTCCACCTTCGGCGAGCTTGGCGCTACGGGCCTGCGCTGCGTCGAAGAGCGGGTTCTTGGTGTTGGGGAGGCCGTCGGCGTTGCCCGTGATGAAGCTGGAGACGGACTCGACGCCGGCGGAGATGAAGACGTCGCCCTCGCCTGCGCGGATGGCGTGCAGAGCCATGCGGGTGGTCTGCAGCGAGGAGGAACAGTAACGGTTGACCGTGACACCGGGGAGGAAGTCGTAGCCGAGCTGGACGGCGACGACGCGGGCGATGTTGAAGCCCGACTGACCGGCGGGCTGGCCGCAACCGAGCATGAGGTCGTCGATCTCGGTGGGGTCGAGCTCGGGGACCTTTGCCAACGCGGCGGCAACCATCTGAGTCGCGAGGTCATCCGGGCGGATGTCCTTGAGCGAACCCTTCATTGCGCGGCCGATGGGCGACCGTACTGCTGAGACGATTACTGCCTCGGGCATGAAAACTCCTTTTGTGTACTGCTCGGGGCCGGCTTGAAACGCCGTCGAGCAGGGCAAGTTGAATGCAGCTTCGACTTACAATTTACGTTGCCACTCCCAGATGGTGGTCACGCAGTCTCACTCAGTTGACGTCGTGGCGCTGACCTGCAGGTTTGGTGCGTCGCGCGAAAGCTTTCCATTGGGTTGCCGCCGCCGTCAGTCGGGCCGCGACGGTGCGAGCTTGCGCCGCCTCCGAGACGTGGGGGAGTTCGGGTAGCGGGCCACCCTGCCACTCGCCCAGCGCCGACGCGAGAACCGGGACGATCTGCTTCGCCGCGAGTTCGTATCCGGCCGCGGACGGGTGGAAACGGTCGGCCGAGAACATCGTGTCGGGCGAGGCCAGGAATTCCTTGGCCAGCAGGTCAGCTAGTGGAACGGGATGACCCCCCGCGTTTCGGGTCGCGGCCGCCTGGGCGAGCGCCAGACGATGACCCCATTCACGCACCACGGAGCGCAGCGGTTGCGGGATTGCCGTGACCACCCCCAGATCTGGGCAGGTGCCGACAACAACGACGGCGCCGCTCTCGCGTAAGCGTCGTACCGCGTCGCCGAGGCGTTTCGCCGACGCGTGAATTGCGTTCTTGGCAGTGACGTCGTTGGCGCCGATCAGGATCACCGCAGCGTCCGGGGGAGGGCCGGCGACGAACATGGCGTCGACCTGCCCGCTCAACCCGCGTGAGGTGGCGCCGCCGATGGCCTTGGTGCTCAAGCGGATTCGTTTCCCGGTTTCACTCGCGAGCTGCTTCGCGACCTGCACACCCGGAACTTCCGACGCCGTCAGCGCGCCGACGCCGGCCGCAGACGAATCGCCGAAGATCATCAAGTGGAGATCGAAGGGCACGGCCCGCCACCAGAGTTCCGGGTTGTCGGCGCCGGGCGCGTACACGCCGTCCGCCTCGGGTGGCTTGGCGATATTGCGACCGATCACCCCACGCGCCGCACCTGCCTGCGACATCAGATAGTTGTAGCCCAACCAGGAGAGCGTGCCTGCACTCGATCCGGCCACCACCGTGGCCACCGACGCTTTCAGTCCGGTTCGACTCACACTTGCCAATCTAGCCGGATTGCACCGCCTTCGCCCGACGTCCGCGCGCACCGTTTTCTTCTATCTGGGAACATGGACGAATGCGCATCGCGGAACACGTCGTCGACCTCATCGGCAACACCCCACTCGTCAAGCTCACGTCCGTCACGGGCGAAAACTTCGGCACGGTGGCAGCCAAGGTCGAGTACCTCAACCCGGGCGGTAGCTCCAAGGACCGCATCGCCGTCAAGATGATCGACGCAGCCGAGGCTTCGGGTGAACTGAAGCCGGGCGGCACCATCGTCGAACCGACTTCGGGCAACACCGGAATCGGCTTGGCGCTCGTGGCGCAAAAGCGTGGATACAAGTGCGTTTTCGTCTGCCCCGACAAGGTCAGCGAAGACAAGCGCAACGTCCTGCGTGCCTACGGCGCCGAGGTGGTCGTGTGCCCCACGGCCGTCGCGCCGGACAACCCGAACAGCTACTACAGCGTCTCCGACCGCCTCACCCGTGAGATCCCCGGCGCCTGGAAGCCCAACCAGTACTCCAACCCGGGCGGACCGGAGAGCCACTACGAGACCACCGGTCCCGAGATCTGGGCTGACACCGACGGCAAGATCACGCACTTCGTCGCGGGCGTCGGCACCGGCGGAACCATCACCGGCACCGGCCGCTACCTCAAGGAAGTTTCGGGCGGCAAGGTCAAGGTGATCGGCGCAGACCCCGAAGGCTCCGTCTACTCCGGCGGCACCGGTCGCCCGTACCTCGTAGAAGGCGTCGGCGAAGACTTCTGGCCGACCGCATACGACCCGTCCATCCCGGACGAGATCATCGCCGTCTCGGACGCCGATTCCTTCGAGATGACGCGTCGCCTCGCCCGTGAAGAGGGACTGCTGGTCGGCGGTTCCTGCGGTATGGCCGTCGTCGCTGCCCTCGAAGTAGCCAAGCGCGAGGGCCCCGACGCCCTGATCGTCGTCCTCCTCCCGGACGGTGGCCGCGGCTACCTGTCCAAGATCTTCAACGATCAGTGGATGGCGTCGTACGGATTCCTGCGCACCCCACTCGACGGCAAGACGAACGTTCCCACTGTCGGCGACGTGCTGCGCGGCAAGTCGGGCGAGCTGCCGGACCTCGTTCACACCCACCCGTCGGAGACCCTGCGCGACGCGATCGAGATCCTGCGCGAGTACGGCGTGTCCCAGATGCCCGTCGTCGGTGCGGAACCGCCGGTCATGGCAGGCGAAGTCGCCGGAAGTGTGTCCGAGCGAGATCTGCTGAGTGCGGTGTTCGAAGGCCGTGCGCACCTTGCCGATTCCGTCGAGAAGCACATGAGCAAGCCGTTCCCGCTCATCGGTTCCGGCGAGCCGGTCTCGGCGGCCACGAAGGCGCTCGGTGACACCGACGCACTCATGGTGGTCGACGACGGCAAGCCGGTCGGTGTCATCACGCGCCACGATCTCCTGGGTTTCCTGAGTTCGGATTCCTGAGTTCGGATTCCTGCGCCGGCACCGGCGCCATTAGGCTGGGGACCATGAGTGAGCAACGCAGCAAGGCCGACAACATCAGCTGGCAGGGTTTCTCCACGAAAGCGGTGCATGCGGGTTACGAACCCGATCCGCTGACCGGTGCGGTCAACGTGCCGATCTACGCGAGTTCCACCTTCGCCCAAGACGGCGTCGGTGGAATGCGCAGTGGCTTCGAGTACGCGCGAACGGGTAACCCCACCCGTCGCCCACTCGAGGCGAACCTTGCCGCGCTCGAATCCGGAACCTACGGTCGAGCGTTCAGTTCGGGAATGGCGGCCACCGACTGCCTGCTCCGTTCGGTACTTCGACCGGGCGATCACCTGGTCATCCCCGACGACGCGTATGGCGGAACCTTCCGTCTCATCGACAAGGTGTTCACGCAGTGGGGGATCGAGTACACCCCGGCTCCGGTGTCCGATGTCGATGCGGTGCGCGCGGCGATGAAGTCCAATACCAAGCTGGTCTGGGTCGAGACGCCCACGAACCCGCTGCTCAATATCGGTGATATCGAGCTCCTTGCCGAGGTCGCCCACGAGGGCAACGCAAAGATCGTGGTGGACAACACCTTCGCGTCGCCGTACCTGCAGCAGCCGTTGCAGCTCGGCGCCGACATCGCGCTGCACTCCACGACCAAGTACATCGGTGGACACTCCGACGTGGTCGGTGGCGCTCTCGTCTGCAACGACGAAGAACTGGACACGGCCTTCGCGTTCCTGCAGAACGGATCGGGCGGCGTTCCCGGCCCGTTCGACGCGTTCCTGACGTTGCGCGGAATCAAGACACTGGCGCTGCGCATGGAGCGTCACAGTGACAACGCGGAGAAGGTCGTCGAATTGCTCGACGGTCACCCCGCTGTTGCCAGCGTCATCTACCCGGGCCTGGCTTCGCACCCGTCGCACAAGGTCGCGGCCAAGCAGATGCGACGCTTCGGCGGCATGATCTCCGTGCGCCTCAAGGGTGGCAAGGCGGCAGCTCTCGACCTGTGCTCGCGCACCGAGATCTTCACGCTGGCAGAATCTCTCGGCGGAGTCGAATCCCTCATCGAGTTCCCCGGTGCGATGACTCACGCCTCGACGGCCGGTTCCGCGCTCGAGGTTCCCGATGATCTGGTGCGCCTGTCGGTCGGCATCGAAGACGCCTCCGATCTGGTCGGCGACATCGAGCAAGCACTGTCCTGATCTTCGCTCTACGGTAATTCGAATTCGAACCTGCAGTGCGCCTTCACACCTCACGAGGGTGTGGAGGCGCACTTTCTGGAGGCATGCGTGAATCTCGAACAGATAAAGGCTGCACAGCAACTTCTCGCGCCGGTCATGCGCCGCACCCCGGTGGTGGCCTCGCGAGTGTTGTCTGAAACCACCGGCTTCGCCGTGAGCTTGAAATGTGAAAACCTGCAACGCACCGGCTCTTTCAAGCCGCGCGGTGCCTACAATCGCATCGCCAATTTATCCCCGGAGGAACGGGCAGCGGGCGTGGTGGCGGCCAGTGCCGGTAACCATGCGCAGGGAGTTGCCTGGTCTGCAACAGAATTGGGAATCAAGTCGACCGTCTTCATGCCGACGGGTGCGCCGCTGCCGAAGTTGGTGGCCACCAAGGCATATGGAGCTCAGGTCCACCTGCACGGTTCGACTGTCGACGAAGCGCTCGTGGCCGCTCGCGAATTCGCGGACCGAACCGGAGCAGTTCTGGTCCACCCGTTCGACCACGAGGACGTCGTGGCGGGCCAGGGCACGGTGGGCCTGGAAATCCTCGAGCAACTCCCCGAGGTAGGCACGATTCTCGTTCCCACCGGCGGCGGTGGATTGATCGCCGGAGTGGCTGCAGCAGTCAAAGCTGTACGCCCGCAGGTGCGCATCGTCGGAGTGCAGGCCGAAACTGCGGCCGCCTGGCCGGCGTCGTTGGCGGCCGGGAAGCCGACGGCCTTGGCGTCGATGTCGACGATGGCGGACGGCATCGCCGTGGGCTGCCCTGGCGAGGTTCCGTTCGCCGAAGTTGCCGCACACGTTGACGCGGTGGTCACGGTCAGCGAGGAAGCGCTGTCCAAAGCGCTGCTGCTGTGCCTCGAACGCGCCAAGCTGATCGTCGAACCGGCAGGCGTCGCGGCCGTTGCCGCGTTGATGACGTGCTCGCCGGAGGAATTGGGACTGACCGGGCCGGTATGCGCTGTGCTGTCCGGCGGCAACATCGATCCGCTGCTGCTCACGCACGTCATCTCACACGGACTGCGGGCAGCCGGACGGTTCCTCGGCGTTCACATCACCATCGACGATCGGCCGGGTGCGCTGGTCTCGCTGCTCGAAGTGGTTCGGGCAAATGGTGCCAGCGTGGTCGACGTCATCCACTCCCGTACCGGTGGCGAACTTGCACTCGACGAAGTGGAGGTCTTCCTCACCGTCGAGACGCGTGGTCCGGACAACAAGGCGGAACTTCTGACGGCCTTCGACCGCGCCGGCTACGCAGTACGCCTGCAGAACTGACGCGTGTTACTCGTCAGGCCAGCCGCCCAGAACCGTCACGCGGAACTCCTGGTCGACCAGTCTGGCGGGTACGTCGAGTTGATGTAGCCAGTCGATGGCCGAACCGCCCATGCCGACCGCAACACGACTCAATGCGGCGGCCTGGGCGCACGACGATGCAATCACTGACACCGTCCGCCACATCGGCGTCGCCGTCGATTCGCGATGCAATGGTTTGACGGTGCTGGCCGTGGCGATGCCGCAGTCGGACGGGAGAGCTACCTGGCACGTCGGATCCCCGGGCAGGTCTTGAACCTGAATCTGCCAGCCGTCTTCCGGCGCCGCGCCGGCAACGGCGATGTCGCCGCCGAGGCCGACCAACACTCCGCACCCGAGAAGTGTGGCCGTGGAGGCCGCGCAGTGGTCCGCTGAACTGGCGCGGGCAGTCGCGGACAGGTCGAGAACGACGTCGTCCGGGCTGTACACACGGTTGTTCTCGACGCGAATCTTCCACCAGGAGTGAGGGTCTGCCGAGCCGGCCGTTGGGGTGAGTTTGCCGTCGGTCAATCGTGCGACAGCCAACGCGTCCTCGAGAAAGTGCGCGAACATGGGTGTGACGGCGACGCCTTCGACGTTGCTTGCGGCGCTGACGTAGGTCCGAATCTCGGAGTCGGCACGATCTCGATTGGTGGCGGCGTCGGCAGCGGTGAGGTACCCGCGAACCAGGCTGGCCGCGGAGGGCAGGACTTCAGGATCGGTGACGACGACCCGAGCCTGCACACCCCAGGTGAGCCACTCGGACGCCGAGCGCAGAGTGCTCACGAACCGTTGGAGACGGCGTCCGGGGTTCCGAATCCGGCGACCACGACGGGCCGCTTCGCTACGGGATTCTTGGTGTGAGAAGCCGAGGTGTCCGGCGCGAGCGCCGTGGCCGTAGGAGAAGAAACGAGAGAAAGTCCGCCGCTTGCGAGTGCTCCCGCCACAGCCGTGGCTGCGAGGGCGAGGCGAACGGGTCGATACACCGTAGTGCGTCCCCGGGCGGGTCGTGGCCGATCGTCGCTCATGCACTCAGCTTGCACGCCGAACCTGAGAAAAGCCTTGGCGTCTGTAGTCATTTGCGTAACGCCCACCGAGATAAATGAGACATTGGTTACAGGAGTCGCGAGACTTAGCCGTGTCGAATGCATGTTCGAAAGAGTAGATGTTCGCACCGACAAGTTTCGGGTACGACCACGTACAAGGGTTTTCAGAGGTTTATCGGAGGTTCGGATGGCAGTCGGTGTTCTGGCGATCGCTGTGTCGATCGGCACCGCACTGGGCGTGATGAGTGGAACTCTCGGCGCGCCCGCTCAAGTCGAGAAGAACGAGTCTTCGAATGCTGCAGTCTCACTTGCAGCCTGGAACGGGCCGGCGCGAACACAGGACACACCTGAGGGAATCGTGCCTTCCGTGCCTTCCAACTTTCCGGGAGCGACGTTGGCGCCCGTGGGAGCGGTGGCAGTGTTCGCGCCGTGGATCAAGAAGGCGGGTGCTCTCTGCTCGGAGATCACGCCCGCGGTGATCGCCTCGCTGTACTCGGTCGAGAACGGATTCAAGTACGGACCCGACACCGACATCTCACCTGAGGGCGGACGCGGGCCTGGCCGCTTCACCACCGCGGCGTGGACTGCCTACGGCAAAGACGGTGACGGCGACGGGAAGATGGACATTCTGGGCGTCGCCGATCCGGTGATGACAACCGGCTACCGGTTGTGCGATCTCGTCAAGCAAGCGCAGTCCTGGCAGAAATCCGGTGAAGTCGAGGGCGATACCGTCGACCTCGCGCTCGCGGCATACGACGTCGGGCCCGACGCCGTTCGTGAAGCGGGCGGCGTTCCGGCAGACAAGTCAGGCGACGTTCCCGCCGAGCAGGCGGCCGCCGCTCCGTTTGTCGCCCAGATCAAATCGTTGCAGGACTCGTTCGCCCTCATGCTCGCACCCTTCGACTACAACAACCTCGCCGCTGCGGTGGGCGGCGTCGTCGAGGCCGGTCTGAAGTTTCTCGGATTGCCCTACGTGTGGGGCGGCGGAAACGTCAACGGGCCGTCGATGGGCGGGTTCGACTGCTCCGGCTTGACGTCGTACGCGATCCACGCGGCAACTGGCGTGACGCTGCCGCGGACCTCCGAGACGCAGTGGGGCGTCGGCGTCGAGATCCCGCTCGACCAGGCGCAGCCCGGTGACCTGTTGTTCGGCAATTGGCAGGCAGGCGGACCCGGCCACGTGGCGATCTACGTCGGCAACGGTCAGATGCTTCACGCACCCACGTTCGGCGACGTCGTGAAGGTCGGCCCGATCTTCGCCGGAATGAAAGCTCGCCGCGTGGTGTGAGTGCGCCGGAACTGCAACGCCGATCGAGCAAGAAGCGGGGCCCCCCCCCCGCGGGGGGGGGGGGGTTTGAGAGGGGGGGAGTGTTATGGGGGGGGGGGGGGGAGGAGAGGGTGGTAGTGGCCG
>NZ_JBHTSW010000036.1:8790-60948 GCF_042794945.1 Rhodococcus sp. NPDC056506
CACCCCCGCCGGGTGGGTTTCCGGCGCCGCACCTCCCCCGCCCCCCCACCACCCCCCCCCACCCCCCGGCGGGGGGGGCCGCTTCTTTTCAGAGCTGGTACTTCTTCAGGGCTGGTGAAGGCGATCAGCTGTGGTAAGGCTCCGCGCTCAGCAGCGTGACCTTCATGGTGCTGCCGTTGGGCAGGTTGTACTCACGCGTGTCGCCGACCTTGGCTTCGAGCAATGCGCCGCCCAGCGGTGAGTTCGGGGAGTAAACCTCGAGCTTGGCGTCACGTGCGCCTTCTTCGCGAGTAGCGATGAGGAACGTCTCGGTGTCACTCTCGTCGCCGTCGTAGTAGACCTTGACTACGGATCCGGGCAGTGCAACACCGGACTGCGTGGGGGCTTCGCCGACCTTGGCGCTGTTCAGCAGCTCCTGGAGCTGGCGAATGCGGGCTTCCTGCTGACCCTGCTCTTCGCGGGCAGCGTGGTAGCCGCCGTTCTCTTTCAGGTCGCCCTCTTCGCGACGCTCGTTGATCTCGGCGGCGATGACAGGGCGATTGGCGATGAGCTGGTCGAGTTCGTTCTTGAGCCTGTCATGTGATTCCTGGGTAAGCCAGGTCACCTGGGTCTCGGTCATCTCGATCACTCCCTAGTAGTTGGAGCCGGGGGCTCCCTCGACGATCGCTGCAACAGCAGCGAACAACGACGCAGAAGCACCACCAGGGGTGCAGCCTTGCCGTCAAACCTTGCGTCAATGCAGCAATACACGGTTCCACCCGGAACCGTGTATCGGGCAATTCTATCACGCATGACTACCCGCCCTGTCCGGCGCCAAACGTCCGGCAGGGTGGGTGCGTCCGAGGTCAGCTCTTGGTCAGGTACTCCGGAACGTCGAAGCTGCAGCCGTAGACATCGGCCATGCCTGGCGGCTGGGACGTCTTGACCTCGGTGTTGAACTCGAGGGTCTGATGTTCCGAAGGCGGGACGTAGACCTCGCGTCGACCGGTTTCGGAGCCGTCCTTCGAGCGGGCGCGCACGATGCACATCGCTTCACGTGACGAATCGTCACGGGTGACGGTGAAGCGGATCTTCACCGTGGCGTCGTTGGCGATGTCGAACGAGATGGTCTCGGTCTCGATTTCCTTGACTGCGAATTTTCCGTACGCGTAGTACGCGATTCCGCCGCCGACGACGATGACGAGAGCGGTCAGAGCCCACACCATCCACTTGCGGGGACTGCCCGTGCGAGTAGTGCTCGGGTACCGATCTTGGGGAAGCGGTTTGCTCATCACTCTGCTCTCGAAGACTCGAGTTCACGTGTCGTGCAGCAACTGACTGCGCCCCACCGAACTACTGAAGGGGTCACGGCTGCGCCAGGAACTCTCGGGTGGAACTATAGAGGACGTGTCCCGTCGCGCCGTCGGTAGGTTTGACGGCAGTCGGTACGTTTGACGGCAAAGGCTCGGAGCAATTCGAGCGGTACAAAGCGTGTTGGTCGAAGACTGCCGGCGACGGCAATAGGTGAAGTTGAGGTGAACGAACACGTGAGCGGATTCCGGCTCATGGCCGTCCATGCCCATCCCGACGACGAGTCGAGCAAGGGTGCGGCCACCACCGCCCGTTATGCAGCCGAAGGCCACGAAGTGATGGTCCTGACGCTCACCGGGGGTGAGCGTGGCGACATTCTCAACCCGGCCATGGACGTTCCCGGCGTCCGCGATCGAATCAGCGAAGTCCGCCAGGAGGAGATGGCCGAGGCCGCTCGCATCCTGGGCGTGAAGCAGCGCTGGCTCGGTTTCGTCGATTCCGGACTCCCCGAGGGTGACCCTCTTCCGCCGTTGCCCGAAGGATGCTTCGCCCTCGTTCCGCTCGAAGAGTCCACGCGCGCTCTGGTCAAGGTGATTCGCGAATTCCGTCCCCACGTCGTCACGACGTACGACGAGAACGGCGGATACCCACATCCGGACCACATCCGGTGCCACGAGGTGTCGATGGCTGCGTACGAAGCCGCCGCCGATCCCGAGTACTTCCCCGAGGACGGTCAGCCGTGGGAGATCAAGAAGCTCTACTACTCGCACGGATTCATCCGTAAGCGCCTCGAACTCTTCCAGGAGGAGTACGAGCGCCGGGGTGAGCCGTTCCCGATGGCGGACTGGCTCAAGAAGTGGAAGACCGAGCGTGGCGACATGATGGTTCGGGTGACCACTCAGGTCACGTGCGGCGATTACTTTCCTCAGCGTGACGACGCTCTGCGTGCGCACGCGACGCAGATCGATCCCAACGGTTCGTTCTTCGCTGTGCCGCTCGACATTCAGCAGAAGATCTGGCCCACCGAGGAATTCGAGCTCGCCAAGACGCGGGTCACCACGTCCATTCCGGAAACCGACCTGTTCGCAGGTCTCGAAGAGGACGCTCAGAAGTGAATGCTCTGTCCGCCGAGGTAGTTCTCGGCACCACACAATTTCTTGCTCAGACCCCGAGTAATCCATCGGGTCCGGAGTTCGGAAAGTCGTCTCCGGTCGGATTGCTGGTCATTCTGGCGCTGCTCATCGGTGTGATCCTGTTGGTTCGGTCGATGAATCGCCAGCTCAAGAAGCTGCCGGAAACCTTCGAACCGGATCATCCCGAACTCGATCAGCAGGCGGACGAAGGCACCGATCGGGGAGCGATCACAGCTCCGAGCCCGGCGGAACCGAACGTCTCTACCGAGAAGAAGCCGAAGCAAGAATCCTGAGACGGACGAGGTAGCGACGATGGACCCACGGATGCGGAACAACCTGGGTGGGTCCTCGAGTCCTTACCTGCGTCAGCACGCCGACAATCCGGTCCACTGGCAACAGTGGGGCGAAGAGGCGATGGAGTGGGCGCGCGAGCGCAACGTGCCGATCCTCCTCTCGATCGGGTACTCGGCGTGCCACTGGTGCCACGTCATGGCGCACGAGTCGTTCGAGAACGACGAGATCGCGGCGATCATGAACGCGAACTTCGTCTGTGTGAAGGTGGACCGCGAAGAACGTCCGGACATCGACGCCGTCTACATGAATGCGACGGTTGCGATGACCGGCCAGGGCGGCTGGCCGATGACCTGTTTCCTGACTCCCGACGGTTCACCGTTCTACTGCGGTACGTATTACCCGCCGACGCCTCGCGGCGGAATGCCCTCGTTTACACAGCTTCTCGAAGCGATAGCCGACACCTTCACGAATCGGCGCGACGAGGTCGACAACGCGGCACAGTCGATCGTCACGGAACTTCAGCGCGCGTCCGGCGGAATCCCGTACGGCGGCGCGCCCGTCGATGCGGAGCTGCTGGATGCGGCGGGTCTGTCGATCCTCGGCGACGAGGACATTCCGCGCGGGGGATTCGGCGGGGCACCGAAGTTTCCGCCGTCGGCACTTCTGGAGGGAATGCTCCGACAGTTCGAGCGCACAGGTTCGAACGAGATTCTCGGAGGCATCGAGCGCACCGCCGAAGCAATGGCACGTGGCGGCATCTACGACCAGTTGGGTGGCGGTTTCTCGCGGTACTCGGTCGATGCCGAGTGGGTGGTTCCGCACTTCGAGAAGATGCTCTACGACAATGCGCTGCTCCTGCGGTTCTACGCGCATTGGGCGCGGCGAACCGGATCGGACCTGGCCACTCGCGTCACCGCGGAGACCGCAGGGTTCCTGCTTGCCGATCTGGTGACCGAGAACGGTTGCTTCGCTTCGGCTCTCGATGCCGACACCGACGGCGTCGAAGGCCTCACGTACGTATGGACGCCGGCGCAACTGGTCGAGATTCTCGGCGAGGACGACGGGCAGTGGGCGTCGGAGTTGTTCCGGGTCACCGATACCGGAACCTTCGAAGAGGGTGCGTCGGTATTGCAGTTGCTCCATGACCCCGACGACTGGTCGCGCTGGCAGAAGGTCTCCGACGCTCTCCGTGCCGTCCGGGCTCAGCGTCCACAGCCTGGCCGCGACGACAAAGTGGTGACTGCCTGGAACGGGCTGACCGTCACGGCTTTGACGGAAGCGGGCCTTGCCCTGGACCGGCCCGACTGGATCGACGCGGCAGCCGAGTGCGCCGGCGCTCTTCTCGACCTTCACCTGGTAGACGGTCATCTGCGCCGTGCTTCCCTCGGCGGGACCGTCGGCACCCCGACGGCAGTGCTCGAGGATTACGCAGCGTTTGCGACGGGCCTCCTGGCTCTCTACCAGGCAACGGGAACTGCGCGATGGCTTGATGCGGCGCAGCAGTTGCTCGACGTCACTCTCGATCATTTCGCCGATCCGGCCGAGCCGGGAAGCTGGTTCGACACAGCCGATTTCGCGGAGTCTCTCGTCACCCGGCCCCGAGACCCGTTGGACGGCGCGACGCCTTCCGGTGCGTCGAGCGTCGCCGAGGCACTGTTGACCGCAGCGGCGTTGACCGACGCCGAGCGCTCCTCTCGTTACGCCCAGGCCGCGGCGGACGCGATGGCGAGGGCCACGCTGGCGCTCGAGCGTGCGCCGCGCTCGGCGGGACACTGGCTCGCGGTGGCGGAAGCGTCGTTGCGTGGTCCGATACAGGTGGCCGTCGTCGGTGAAGGATCCCTGTTGGCCGCTGCCCGCCGGCTTGCCCCGGGTGGTGCAGTGGTGGTGGGCGGATCGCCGGATTCTTCACCGCTGCTTGCCGATCGACCCCTTGTCGACGGTGGTGAAGCCGCGTACATCTGCCGGGGATTCGTGTGCGATCGGCCGGTGACGACGGTGGTGGAGTTGGCGAGTCAGTTGAACACGACGAGCCATACCGCGATGTAGTGGCAGATCGCCGCGACGACCGTCGCGGCATGGAAGAACTCGTGGTGACCGAACGTCGTGGGCCACGGGTTGGGCCATTTCGTCGCGTACAGAATTGCGCCGACGCTGTAGAAGATTCCGCCGACTAGCAGCAGGACCATCGGGGCGACGCCGACCTGGTGTGTCAGTTCGCCGACCACTGGGACGATCGCCCAGCCGAGGAGCAGGTAGAGGGGAACTCCCACCCATTTCGGGGCGGTGGGCCAGAGCATCTTGAGCGCGACGCCGGCGAGCGCGCCCGTCCACACGATCGCAAGAATGATCTTGCCGGTGTGGGTGGGGAGTCCGAGCATGGCGAACGGTGTGTAGCTGCCGGCTATGAAGAGAAAGATCATCGAATGGTCCGCACGCTTCATCCACGTACGGCCCTTGACGGTCTGCCACTGAATGCGGTGATACGTCGCGCTGATGCCGAAGAGGCCGCAGATCGTGATGCTGTAGATCGCGGTCGCCCAGGCCGCCTTGGCGCCTACCTGAGCGCCGGCCACGGACACGAGAACGATGCCCGCCACGACGGAGACACCGAGCGCCCACAGGTGGATCCAACCGCGCATGCGTGGTTTGACCGGAAGCTCGTCGAGCCCGAATGCCGTCATGTGCAACCCCTCTCGTTCCGTGCTGTTGCGAACAAGGTAACCTACGGTACCGTAGGTTACGCACCAGTAGCATAACCTACCTGCGGGTTTTCGACGTGTACAAAAAGCGTGACGGCGCTCGCATGTGGCTGTCACTGCCGGGCGTAGTCTTTGACACCATGGTGATGTCACGGTGAATCTGCGCGGACTGCTGTACAGCATCTACGAGCGACGGCTCCTCAGTCATCTCGACGGTCTCGCGCACCCCCGGCACGTAGCCGTGATGTGTGACGGAAACCGGCGATGGGCTCGCGAGAACGGCTTCACCGATGTCAGTCACGGGCACCGCATGGGCGCACTCAAGATCGCCGAATTGTTGGAATGGTGCGACGCCGCCGGAATCGAGATGGCAACTATCTATCTGCTCTCGACCGAGAACCTGCGCCGCGAACCGGAAGAGTTGGACACACTCCTCGAGATCATCACCGACGTCGTCGAAGAGATCTCCGGGCCCGGCAAGAACTGGAGCGTGCAGATCGTCGGTGCCCTCGATCTTCTGCCCCCCGAGCAGTCCAGGCGATTGCGGGAAGCTGCAGCCGGAACAAGTGGCCGAACCGGAACGCATGTCAACGTCGCGATCGGATACGGCGGGCGGCAGGAGATCGCCGACGCCGTCCAATCGCTCCTACGCGACAAGATCGGTGAAGGTCTGAGCGGAGACGAACTGATCCAGGCCGTCACGGTCGACGGCATCGACGGTCACCTCTACACGTCGGGGCAGCCCGATCCGGATCTGGTGATCCGCACCTCCGGCGAGCAGCGGCTCTCCGGATTCCTGTTGTGGCAGAGCGCCTATTCGGAGATCTGGTTCACCGAGGCGTACTGGCCCGAGTTCCGCCGAGTCGACTTTCTGCGGGCCCTGCGTGACTACGCGGCGCGCCACCGCCGGTTCGGCGCCTGAGTCGTCTCAGAGCTTGCGCAGTCGTAGCCGGTTGATCGTGTGATCGGCGTCCTTGCGCAGCACCAGGGTTGCGCGAGGGCGGGTGGGGAGAATGTTCTCCACCAGGTTCGGGTGATTGATCGAGTTCCAGATCTCCTTCGCCGCGATGGTCGCGTCACGGTCGGAGAGGCCGGAGTAGTGGTGAAAGTGAGCGTTCGGATCGGCGAACGACGTCTTGCGTAGTGCGAGGAACCGCTCGATGTACCAGGCTTCGATGTCCTCGATGCGGGCGTCGACGTAGATCGAGAAGTCGAACAGATCGGAGACCATCAGACGTGGGCCGGTCTGCAGGACGTTGAGGCCCTCGATGATGAGGATGTCCGGCTGGCGGATCAGATGGTACTGGCCCGGGATGATGTCGTACGACGTGTGCGAATACACCGGCGCCGCTACTTCTTCCGCGCCGGACTTGACTTCCGTGACGAAGCGCAACAGCTTGCGGCGATCGTAGCTTTCGGGAAAACCCTTGCGGTGCATGATGCCTCGACGCTGGAGTTCCTTGGTCGGATACAGGAATCCGTCCGTGGTGACGAGGTCGACGCGTGGGTGGTGATCCCAGCGGGCCAGGAGAGCTTGCAGCACACGAGCTGTCGTGGATTTTCCGACCGCAACCGAACCGGCGACACCGATGACGAAGGGCACCTGGCGATCGGGATGCTTCTCACCGAGGAACGTGGCGGTGGCCGCGAACAGTCGTTGGCGCGCCGCCACCTGCAGGTGGATCAGACGTGCGAGGGGGAGATAGACCTCGGCGACCTCTTCGAGATCGATCTGCTCGCCGAGACCGCGCAGGCCGTACAACTCGTCCTCGGTCAACACCAGCGGCGTCGACTTACGCAGTGTCCGCCACTGCTTGCGGTCGAACTCGACGTAGGGACTCGACTCGTTGGTACGCGCCATCAGCCCAGCTCACCGGCGCGTAGTGAACCCGGAGCCCGGCGGACGAAACAGCTATGCGAGCAAGCCAGGCGCGAGTGCGCACGATCCGAGTGCATAGTCGGATTGTGCTCGGTGCCACGTCCGGGACTTTCGCCGGGTGGCATTCCGGAGCGAGCGGCTAGGCTCGGTCGTTATGGATCCAGACACACTTGTTCGCCAATATCTGCTGCTCGGACTGGGTTTCGACCGTCTCGAAGACGGATTCGTCGATGCGTTCACCGGTGACCCGGCGTTGCGGAAGCAGGTCGAGAGCGCCCCGAAGCCCGATCCGCGCGAACTTGCCCGCACGGCACGTCAATTGCGGGGCGAACTGGCCGGAAGTGGTCTGAACGCCGAGCGCGCTCACTTCATCGACGTTCACTTGCGCGCCCTCGAATGCTCCGGGCGCAAGTTCGCGGGTGAGGACATCGGCTTCGTGGACGAGGTGGAGGCGTACTTCGACGTACGAATCGCCAAGGGAAACGAGGACGCCTACAGCGACGCTCACCGGTTGATGGGTGACGTTCTCCCCGGTCCGGGACCGTTGGCGCAGCGGGTGCAGGCGCATCGCAAGGCCGACGAGATCCCCCCAGCAAGACTGAACGAGTGCGTCGAGGCAATGTCGAGTGCGCTGCGCGATCTGGTCCGCGGCACGTTCGGGCTTCCCGCGTCGGAAACCGTCGAATACGAAGTGGTGGGGGACAAGCCGTGGTCCGGCTTCAACTACTACCTCGGTGACTACCGCTCCAAGGTTGCGATCAACTCGGACCTGCCGCAGTTCATGGCCAACTTGCCGCGGCTGATCGCGCACGAGTCCTACCCCGGCCATCACACCGAGCATTGCCGCAAGGAAGCCGGCCTGGTCGGGACCGGCCAACTCGAGCAGACGCTGTTCCTGGTCAACACGCCGCAGTGCATCATGGCCGAAGGACTCGCGGATCTGGCGCTCGAAGCGATAGTCGGCCCGGACTGGGGTTTGTGGGCGCAGGAGATCTACGCCGATCTCGGATTGTCTTTCGACGGGGAGAAGGCGCAACGGCTCTCCACCGCGTCGGGGCAATTGCTGAGCGTTCGTCAGGATGCTGCACTGATGTTGCACGACGAGGGCCGCAGCCTCGACGACGTGGCGCTCTTCCTCGAACGGTGGTCGCTGTCGACGCCGGAACGCGCGCGGCAGTCGCTCAAGTTCCTGTCTTCACCGCTGTGGCGGGCCTACACCAGCACGTATGTCGAGGGATACCGGTTGCTCGGGGGCTGGCTGGACGAGGTGCCGGTAGGCGCAGAGCGCACCGAACGCTTCCGCAGGCTGCTCGACGAGCCGCTGGTTCCCAGCTCTCTGCGTGCTGCCTAGTGCCGGGTGGAGACGGCGGGAGCGAACTTCGTAGACTGGACGCATTCGTTTCCGCATCCAGCTTGGAGATTCTTCGATGACCGCTGTGCCCGGCTCCGACGTCAACTCTGCATCACTCGCCGAACTCGACCCCGAAGTCGCCGAGGCGATGGCTGGTGAATTGGCTCGTCAGCGCGACACGCTCGAGATGATCGCGTCGGAGAACTTCGTTCCCCGCTCGGTTCTGCAGGCTCAGGGCAGCGTCCTGACCAACAAGTACGCCGAGGGCTACCCGGGACGTCGTTACTACGGCGGTTGCGAGCACGTCGACGTCATCGAGGATCTGGCGCGCAACCGTGCGAAGGAACTCTTCGGCGCGGAGTTCGCGAACGTTCAGCCGCACTCGGGCGCACAGGCCAATGCTGCTGTCCTGATGGCACTGATGAACCCGGGTGAGAAGCTGCTCGGCCTCGACCTTGCACACGGTGGCCACCTCACGCACGGCATGAAGCTCAACTTCTCCGGCAAGTTGTACGACGTCGCGTCCTACGGCGTCAGCAAGGAAGACCACCGCATCGACATGGACGAGGTGCGCTCGATCGCCCTCGCCGAGAAGCCGAAGGTCATTGTCGCCGGCTGGTCCGCGTACCCGCGTCAGCAGGACTTCGCGGCCTTCCGTGCGATCGCGGACGAGGTCGGGGCGTACCTGTGGGTCGACATGGCTCACTTCGCCGGATTGGTTGCAGCAGGCCTGCACCCGTCGCCCGTCCCGTACGCGGACGTCGTCTCCTCGACCGTCCACAAGACCCTCGGTGGACCGCGTTCCGGTCTGATCCTGGCGAAGAAGGAGTGGGCCAAGAAGCTCAACTCCGCTGTCTTCCCCGGTCAGCAGGGCGGACCGCTCATGCATGCCATCGCGGCCAAGGCCGTCACCTTCAAGATCGCTGCGGGAGAAGAGTTCAAGGATCGTCAGGCACGCACGCTTTCCGGTGCGCGCATTCTCGCCGAGCGTCTGGGGAACAAGGACGTCGCAGATCAGGGCATCAGCGTCCTGACCGGTGGCACCGACGTCCACCTCGTTCTCGTGGACCTGCGTAACTCGCAGCTCGACGGCCAGCAGGGTGAGGATCTTCTGCACGAAATCGGCATCACGGTCAACCGCAACGCTGTTCCGTTCGATCCCCGCCCGCCGATGACCACCTCCGGTCTGCGTATCGGTACCGCAGCGTTGGCCACCCGCGGATTCGGCGATGCCGAGTTCACCGAGGTCGCCGACATCATCGGTACCGCTCTGGCCGGCAACGCGGATCTGCCGGCGCTGCGAGCGCGCGTCGCAAAGCTCGCCCTCGACCTTCCGCTGTACGACGGTCTCGAGAACTGGGGCCTGCTCAGCAAGAACGTCTAGGAATTTCTTCACCGACGGCCCGGTCCCTTTCGAGGGGCCGGGCCGTCGGTGTTCATGGATTTGCGGTTCATGGACTTGTGGCATCGGTCACATGACCGATGGTGGCGGAGTTCGGCGCTTCCTAGCCTGAGAGCATCACCCCTCCGGCGAAGGAAATCCCATGACCGAACAGAATCTGCATTGGCTCTCCGCTACCGAGATGGCGGCGGAGGTCGCGTCGAACAGTCTCTCGCCCAACGAGATTGCCGAAGCGATGATCCAGCGCGTCGACGCCGTCAATCCGTCGATCAACGCGATAGTGCAGTTCGATCGCGAGCAGGTCACGCGCGACGCGGCCGAACTCTCCCGGCAGCAGGAATCGGGCGAGAAGCTCGGCCCGCTGCACGGTGTTCCGTTCACGATCAAGGATCTGACGGCCGTGGACGGGCTGCCGACCACGTTCGGGATGAAGCCGATGGCCGACAACATCGCGACGGGAAATGCCGTCGTGGTGGACAGGCTGCGCGGCGCGGGCGGACTGTTCCTGGGAAAGACGAACACTCCCGAAAGCGGCTACTACGGTGGCACGGACAACCACCTGTACGGGCCGACGCACAACCCGTGGAAGCTCGGCAACAGCGCGGGCGGGTCCAGTGGCGGTGCGTCGGCTGCTGTGGCTGCCGGCCTCGGGCCACTCGCCGAGGGCAGTGACGGCGCCGGATCGGTGCGAATCCCCTCGGCTCTCTGCGGGGTTGTCGGGCTCAAGCCGACCACCGGTGTCATCCCGCAGACCATCCTGGCCGGTCGGTTCTACAACTGGGCGTACCACGGTCCGATCACCAGGACGGTTGCCGACAACGCGCTCATGCTCGACATCATGGCCGGGCCGCACAATGCGGATCCGCTCTCGATCGAGCGTGCCGAGACCTCGTACGTCGAAGCGGCGAAGGGTGACGTGAAGGGACTTCGTGTTGCGTGGTCGACGAATCTCGGTCTCGGCCATGTTGATCCGGAGGTGCTGGCGGTGTGTCTCGACGCGTTGTCGGCATTCGAGGAATTGGGTGCCCGGATCACCGAGGCGACCCCGCAGTGGGGAAATCCGTCGGAGTCGATGTGGAACGGTATCTGGGTTCCGGGTTTCGCTTCGGAGTACGACTTGCTCGACTGGGAGAACCTACGAGGCGAGGTCGACGACAATCTTATCGAGATCATGCACGAGGCTGAGCGGCTCACCGGTGTCGACGTCGGGCGGGCCGACGCCTTCCGCGGCGTCATGTGGGACACGTGGACCACGTTCATGAACGACTACGACGTACTGGTTTCGCCGACCTTGGCGTCGGCCACGTTCCCGCTCAGCCAGTTCGCACCGTCGTGGCTCGAGGGAGCGTCGCTGCGTGAGCAGTTGCTCGATTGGCTCTTCACCTACCCGTACAACATGCTCAACAACCCGGCGATCACCGTGCCTGCCGGATTCACCGCCGACGGCCGACCTGTGGGGCTGCAGATCGCCGCACGCCACCGTCAGGACGCATTGGTCCTGCGGACGGCTGCGAACTTCGAGGCGGTGCGTCCGTGGGCCGACAAGAAGCCTGCCGATTCGCTGGTGGTGGCCTAGCTCACACAATTGACTAGATTGGTGTGATGACGTCTGTACTTCCCGATCGCGGCGCGCGACCAGACATGTTCGCGCCGCGATCGCCGGCGGCCGGGGCCTACGGCATTCTCGGCCTGTGCGCCGAAGAACTCCGAGCACGCGGGCTCGAGTACGCGGCAGCAGCGGTCACGTACCGAGATCCGTCCACCGGACGGCATCGGGCCCTGGCGAGTTCCGGATACAACACACGGGTGCTCGAGTTCCTTCTCGACGACTTCGTCGCCGATCGAGACCTGTTCGGCATAATTCGCGAGGCTTCGGGCGTTCCGGTGTTCTGGCAGGACGTGCCACGCTTCGAGCAGGTCGAGTTGGTCACCGATGTTCTGCGGCCGTCCGGGTATGCCGAGGGAGCATCGGTCGCGTTGGGGTTTACCGGCCGTGAGGTGACCGGAATGCTGCACATGAGCTTCGCGGATTCGGGCGTCGTCGATCGTGTGCGAGAGGTGGTGGCGGCGTCGAGTACAGCCTGCTCCCGGGTCGTAGGGGACCAGGTGGCGCTCGATCGCGTCCACCTGAGCCCGCGGGAGATTCAGGTTCTGCAATTGGTGGCCAAGGGCGCGGGCAATGTCGAGATCGCCGAAGAGCTGTTCGTCAGCCGACGCACTGTCGCCACCCATCTCGAGAACATCTTCGTCAAGACCGGAACCAATTCGCGGGTTCAGGCAGCGGTGCGCGCCGCCAAGTGGGGTCTGATCGAGTCCTGAGTGACTCCGAATCACACGTGTGGCATTTTGTTACCTGGCGTTCACCAGATGTGCGGCTCGTTCCGTGGCGCGAGTGTCCGATCCGCAGTACCGTCGGCAGTAACGAGTAACCAGAAGTTACTTGTGCGGGAGGTTCTGATCGTGACTGAAACACTCAGTACGAGAGGGCCGGCGCCCGGCCCTTGTTTCAGCTGACACTGCGTCACCTGACACCAGAGCCGTCCGGCCCAGCGAGCTGAGTTTGCGCGGGTGCCGCGTAGACCTAGGAGCCCAACGTGACTGCATCACGCTCCGTCTCTGCCCACTCGGCCCGGGCTGATCTATCAGCCGGGAATCATTCGGGAGATGCACTTCGCACGTACGTCTTGGATACCTCGGTACTACTGTCCGATCCATGGGCTGTCACTCGATTCGCCGAACACCACGTGGTGCTCCCACTGGTCGTGATCAGCGAACTCGAAGGCAAACGACACCACCACGAACTGGGATGGTTCGCCCGAGAATCGCTCCGCATGCTCGACGATCTTCGGATCGAATACAGCCGACTGGACCGTCCGGTGCCGATCGGCACCGAGAACGGGACACTGCAGGTTGAACTCAATCACACCGACCCTGCGGTCCTGCCCGTCGGATTCCGCACGGACAGTAACGATTCGAGGATTCTGGCGTGTGCGCTGAACCTTGCGGCGGAGGGCAAGGACGTAGTCCTCGTCAGCAAGGACATTCCGCTTCGTGTGAAGGCAGGCGCGGTGGGGCTACCCGCCGACGAGTACCACGCTCACGACGTCGTGCCCTCCGGATGGACGGGCATGACCGAACTGGACGTCGCCTCGACGGACATCGACGAGCTGTTCAACGAGGGATTCCTGGACCTCGACGAAGCGCGAGATCTGCCGTGCCACACGGGTCTTCGCCTGTTGGGTGGTTCGTCGAGCGCGCTCGGACGGGTGACTCCGGACAAGCGCATCCAGTTGGTGCGCGGTGAGCGCGAGGCGTTCGGGTTACACGGCCGCTCCGCCGAGCAGCGCATTGCGCTCGATCTCCTCATGGACGAGAGTATCGGCATCATCTCTCTCGGTGGTAAGGCAGGCACCGGTAAGTCGGCCTTGGCTCTGACGGCAGGTTTGGAAGCCGTTCTCGAGCGCCGCACTCAGCGGAAGGTTGTCGTCTTCCGTCCGCTGTATGCCGTTGGCGGACAAGAACTCGGCTACCTTCCCGGTAGTGAGAGCGAGAAGATGGGCCCGTGGGCTCAGGCCGTCTTCGACACTCTCGACGGGTTGGCCTCGCCCGAGGTCCTCGAGGAGGTTCTCGCCCGCGGAATGCTGGAAGTGCTGCCGCTGACGCACATTCGCGGTCGGTCGCTACACGATTCGTTCGTGATTGTCGACGAAGCGCAGTCCCTCGAACGAAATGTTCTGCTGACAGTGCTTTCTCGTCTGGGAACCGGGTCGCGAGTGGTTCTCACGCACGACGTCGCGCAGCGAGACAACCTGCGAGTAGGCAGGCACGACGGAGTTGCGGCCGTCATCGAAAAGCTCAAGGGGCACCCGCTTTTCGCGCACATCACACTCACTCGCAGTGAGCGTTCGCCGATCGCCGAGTTGGTGACCGACATGCTCGAGGAGTTCGGTCCCACTTCCTGAGAGGCGATCTCCCCGTGCGGACTTCGGTCTGCACGGGGAGTCCAGGTTTGAGTAGTTCAGTCCTGCAGCGGTCCCAGTTCGTTGTCGAGAACTTCCTGCACCACACGCATCGCCGCCAGTCCGGCCGGAGCGCCGCAGTACGCGCTCGCGTGGATCACGGTTTCGACGATCTCGGTGCGCGTCAAGCCGTTTCGCAGTGCCCCGCGTACGTGGCCTTTGAGTTCGTTCTCGGCGCGCAGTGCGATCAGCATCCCGAGATTGATCAGACTGCGACTGCGGCGATCCAGTCCCGGGCGCGTCCACACCGAACCCCAGACGTTGGCCGTCACGAAGTTCTGCAGTTCTTCGCTGTCGGTGCCGCGGGTGCGCTCGAAGGCAGCGTCGACAAAATCGGCGCCCATGACTTCGGTTCGCACAGCCAAGCCGGCATCGAAGGAGTCAGGCGTGGTGTTCTCGGGCATCGAAGGTTCGCTCGCTTTCGGCAGGTTTTTTCAGGCCGGAGCAAGCCTACTTCGTGACCCGTTCCCGACTACTGCGCGGCCGACCGCGGTCACCACACCCCACGCGACGTCTCGCAGACTGAAATAGTCTCGCCAGACGGAGATCTTGCCGTCGCGCAGTTCGAAGGTTCCGCACACCCAGAATTCGATGCGCAGCGGACCGACAGTCAGGATGTCGGTGCGTTCGGTGAGCACCGTGGACTCGTCGCCGACGATGTGGTGCATCTCCGCCTCGAATTTCAGTGAAGGCTTGGTGACCAGACGGAGCGCTCGCACGACGGTCTTCTTGCCTCGCAGTGTGGGGAGCGAGACGTTTTGCCACACGATGTCGTCTGTCATCAATTCGGCTGCGGTGTCCACGTCGAAATCGGTGAGGGCTGCGAACATTGCGTTCACCGTGGCTGTCGAACTACTCATGGGGTGTCCTTGGCTGATTTATTCGGCCGGTGTTGCCCGGATGAAGGTACCGAGATGATCGTGATCGAAGTACTCCAAGGTTAGCGAGTTTCCGTCGAAGGTGGCCTTCGAGACAGTCCCGGCCGGTGCGTTTTCGCCGCTGAGGGGGAACGTGAAGGTGTTTCCGTCCCAGTGCGTCAGCGGGTACGTCACGGACGCGGGTCCCATGGTCAAGGTCAGCGCACCGTTCTGCTGCGTCACGAGCGCGGGGCCCCAGTAGGCGTTGCCGTAGTCGCCGGTTACTTGGTCTGTCGGTGGAGCAGGAACAGGGGAGGTCGGCAGCGTCTTCCCGGCGAGTTCGCCCTCGGGATCGGCTTGTGAGGCAAACGACGCTTCGTACAGCGGGCGCCACTCACGAGTGATCTTTCCGAACTGCACCAGATCGGCGAACTCGGCGGTCAGGGTCTCCGCGACACCGGTGGGAGTGCCGTTGGTGAGAACGACGATGCCGACGTCAGCGGAAGGAATCGTCACGAAATTCGTCCCGGCCCCGACCAGGAAGGCTCCGGAGTGGCTGGCTGTGACACGGCCGGCGGCGCTGTCGGAAACGTTGAACCCGTAGCCGTAGAAGCCGGAGCGCTCACCGATTTCCTGCGCGTGCCGCGAGACGATCTCCGGGTTGACCGCAGGCACGAGCGCATCCGTCTCAACGACCTGCTGCCCCTGATACCGACCGCCGGCCAGCACCATGTCCAACCACTTGGCCATGTCGTTCACCGACGAGCTGACACCGCCGGCGGGGGATTGAGCGTCAGCGTCCCGGACCGGTCCTACCGAGTACTTCCCGTCCTCGAGGATGTGGCCGACTGTTCGATTTTCTCGGGCCTGGTAATCGGAGAACCGCGAAGACGTCGACGTCATCCCGAGCGGACCGTAGATCGTGTTCTGTGACAGCGTTTCCCAATCGGTGCCTGCCGCAGCAGCAACGGCCTCCGCGCCGGCAGTGACGCCGAAGTTCGTGTACTCGTAGGTGATTCGGAACGGATTGAGCGGCAGTTGGCGGAGCTTCTCGAGCACCTGGGCCCGGTCGTAGCCCAGGTCCTCGAGTCCGTCACCGGCGTGGTCCGGTAGTCCAGACCGATGTGTGTAGAGATCGGAGATCGTGAGGTGGTCGGTCACCCACGGATCGGCAAGCGCAAACCCCGGCAGTTTCGAGATCACCGGAGTGTCCCAGTCGACGGTCCCGATTCCGACTTCGTGGGCGACCACCGTGGCCCCCACCGATTTCGACACCGACGCCAGTTGGAACACTGTGTCGGCATCGACGGTGGCGCTCTTCCCCAACTCACGAACCCCGAATCCCTTTGCATACACAGTCTTGCCGCCGTGCACCACGGCCACCGCCATGCCGGGAACACCAGAACTTGCCATGAGATCGTTCGCGAGGCCGTCGAGCTTCCCGACGGCGTCGTCGATCTGCCCGTCCGGGATCGGGACCCCGGCATCGAGGCCCGGGCTGGCGTCGCTGACGACCGGCCCGGGCGCCGAGGTCGTGTCGGAATCGGACGAGCACCCGGCGAGCAGGGCGACTGTGAGTACGACAGGAACCGCAGCCGCTGACAGTCGAGAGCTGTTTCTGCTGGTGATGGACACGAGAATCTCCCTAGCGGGGTGTCGTCGGTACCACTCGGTTGATTCAGTATCGGGAATTGTTGGGCTGATAGTGGGACAAATCGGAAAACCGCGTGGCTACTTCGGCGCCTTGGTTGTCAGGCTGGCGAGAATCGAACCTTCGGTAACCGGTTTCCAGGGGAGCAACAACGCGACCAGCAGTGCGGTGATCAGTGCTGCTCCCACCGTGAAGTACGACGCGATGGCGAAGCCTTCCAGGCACGCGGTCTTCATCGTGAGGATCAGACTTTCCTTCTGTTGCTCGAAGAGCGGGCTGATGTCGCGGGAGCGGATCTCGATGACGCTGAGCACCGACTCGCGAGCGAAGCCCTTTTCCTGGGCGGACATCACGGCGTCGGGGATGGCGTCGACGATCGGGGCCACCTTGGATGTGTAGTACGACGCGACGATCGAGCCGATGACGGCGACGCCCAGTGTCCCGCCGAGTTCACGCGTCGTGTCGTTGACTGCCGATCCTGCGCCCGCTTCGTCGAGGGGGACCGAGGACATGATGGAGTCGGTCGCCGGGCCCTGGACAATCGCGAGGCCGAGACCCATGAGCACCATCGAGATCACGACGGGTCCGAGATAGGGGGTCTCGACCGTCGTCTGGCCCGCCAGGAACATGCCGCCGCTGAGGACGAGGAGGCCGAACACCATCACTGCTGTTGTGCCGAGTTTCTGTGCCGCCAAGGTGGCGACCGGGGCGCCCACAGCGACGGCGGCAGCGAAAGGCAAAGAGTGGATGCCGAATTCGAGCGGTGAGTACTCCCGAACGCCCTGGAAGTACTGCGTGATCAAGAACAGGAATCCGAACATGCTGAAGTAGCTGACCGCAATGGCCAAGGCGGGGAACGAGAAACGTCGGATCCGGAAGAGATTCATGTTCAGGATCGGCGCGTCGGTGCGTAGTTCCCAGAAGACGAATGCGGCCAACAGCACTGTCGCAGAAAGGTATCCCGTGATGCTGAACATCGACACCCACCCGCGGTGCGGTGCGTCGATGATGGTCCACACCAGAACTACGATGCCGAGGAGCGAGAGAATTGTTCCGACGAAGTCGAATCGGCCGACGTGGAACGCCTTCGACTCCGGAACAACCAGCAGCACGCCCACGATGACCAACAAAGCGGCCGGAACGTTCATCCAGAACACCGAGTGCCAGGAGAAGTGCTCGAGCAGCCAACCGCCTGCCGTCGGACCGATGGCAATCGCAAAGCCGGCCATTGCGGTCCAGGCTGCGATGGCGATGGCTCGTTCTCTGGCGTCGGTGAAGATGTTCGTGATCATGGCCAAGGTAGCCGGAAAGACAGCGGCGGCAAAGACACCCATGGCGGCTCGCGCCATGATCACCTGTTCGAGGTTGGAAGCCAAAGCCCCGACGAGCGACATTGCACCGACGCCGATCAGGCCGATGATCATCACTCGGCGGCGTCCGAAGCGGTCACCCAGGTGGCCGAAGGTCAGAAGGAACCCGGCGAAGGTCAACGTGTACGCGTCGACGATCCACTGCAGATCGCTGACGCTGGCGAACAGGTCGACGCTCATCGTCGGCAGCGCCACGTTGACCACCGTGTTGTCCAGCACGACAAGGAGTTCGGCGAGGCAGATGAAGATCAGCGCAGTGAAGCGACGGGATTTTGTCATCATGGGCGCCGAGGGCGCCGGTGCAAGTGTGTGAGACATGTTTGTACGCCATCTCTGCTCCTGCGCGAACGGCAGCAGCGGTTGGAAGAATGAGGGTAGGTCAGCTCGGGGCTGAGACCAGGGCCTTGAGGTGAGCGCCGATGCGATCGAGAGGCGCCGTGGTGTGCTGAGCTTTTGCCATCAGGGTTGCGCCTTCGATCGACGCGATGACGACGGTTGCCCACTGTGCTGCAGTCTCGGACGGCTGTCCCTGCTGCCAGAAGAACGATGTGAGAAGCGATTCCCACGAGGTGAAGGATTCGCCCGCAGCAGTTAGCGCCGCCGGCGTCGACGCGCCCTCCACCGCCGCGGCTGCGACAGGACAGGAAGAGGTGAAATCGCTCTCTACCAAGCTGTTTCGGAAGATGGTGACAACCGCGTCGATGATCTCCGGTGGGGAAGACTGGGCGATCATCGAACTGATTGCTGCGCTGATGCCCCGGCCGAAGTACGCGACGGCTTCACCGGCCAACTGCCCTTTGCCCTCGGGGAAGTAGTGGTACACCGACCCGCGGGGTGCGCCGGATCGTTCGACGATCTCGGTGAGCGAGGTTGTGGCGATCCCGTGTTCGCGGAAGGCGTTGATGGCGCCGACCAGCATCAGAGTGCGGGAATCGGAGTCGGCCATCCCGTCATCGTATGCAATCGCGGTGCTGCTCGATTGTTGCGGTGTCACTGATTCTTGCGGTGTCGCTGATTGTTGCGGTGTCACTGATTCCTTCGATACGCCCCACTTGCGACGCGCTGCGGTGATCGGACAACGCGTCTGCGGGCCGGTCATGGCGACGAGGCGTCTCGAGGTGCGTTCATCTCTGCCTCCCAGTATGTCGATCGGTATAGGAACGAATCTGAGACTAGATGTAACCGGCAGACACAGTCAAGTGTTGTATGCAGGTAGCGCGCACTGATGGAGATACTTGCTGGCAAAACTCTGCGAACAGTGGTTATATCGTGCGGTATAGAGCTGCTGCATGGAGTACCAGCTCCGGAGGAGAGGAAAACGACATGCCGGTTCCGACGTCCGTTGCACGAAAAAGAAGAATCGAAGTCGCAGTCGGGAAGTACTTCGCCAATCCGCTGGTCACCGGATTGAACCGGATCGGTCTGATGCCGTCGTTGATGACCGAGATCGAAACGGTCGGACGCCGAACCGGTCTGACCCGCCGAGTACCGGTCGCGATCACCTACGACGGCGACGAGGCGTGGGTCATCGCGCAGCACGGCATCGACTCGGGTTGGGGAGCCAACATCTCTGCGACGCCGGAGGTTCGGATCCGTCGTCGCGGCGAGTGGGTGGATGGTCAGGCTCAGATCATGCCGGACGACGACGTGCCGGCGCGGGTGAAGACTTTCGCGTCGGGGAAGCTCAGATCAGCACTGACTGCGTCTGCGTTCCGCGGGTTGCAGACCGATCCGGTGAGCGTTCGGATCAGGCTCTTGCCCGACCCGTCAACAGATTGAATCAACGGGAGTTGAAATGGTCGGTACGGAATGACCCGGTGCGTTGTCGTCGTTGACGAATGCAGCGGTGGTGCAATCACCCCTGCACACGACGAAGGAGCAGGATCATGCGTATCGGAATCATCGGAGCCGGTCAGATCGGTGGCACGCTCACACGCAGGCTCGCTGCGCTCGGTCACGACGTACGCGTCTCGAACTCGCGCACACCGGACACTCTTGCCGAGTTGGAAGCCGAGACGGGTGCGAAGGCAGTCCGCAGCACCGAGGCCGCCGAGGGTGCCGAACTGGTCATCGTGAGCATTCCTCAGAAAAACGTGGTCGATCTACCGGCGGGGATCCTCAGCGGCGCGGTCGCCGGTGCGCCGGTTATCGAGACCAACAACTACTACCCGCAGCAGCGTGACGGTTTGATCTCCGCCATCGAGAGCGGGCAGACCGAAAGCGCATGGGTGCAGGAGCACCTGGGTGTGCCGGTGTTCAAGGCATTCAACGGAATCTGGTGGAAGCATCTCCTCGAGAAGGGGCTTCCCGAAGGTGCTGAGGGGCGCATTGCGCTACCCATCGCCGGCGACGACGACGTGAACAAGCAGGCCGTGTTCGATCTGATCAATCAGTTGGGCTTCGATCCCGTCGATGCCGGAACGATCGAGGACTCCTGGCGTCAGCAGCCGGGAACCCCGGTGTACGGCAAGGACTTCGATCGTGAAGCGACGCTGAAGGCGTTGGCCGAGGCGAGCCCCGAGCGTACCGACGAGTGGCGGGCAACCACCACGGTGTAGGGCAAAAGAGTGGCGGTTTCCACTTCGGAAACCGCCACCCTAGGGACCATTTTCAGTCCTTGACCTTCGCCATCGCCAGAACGTCGAGACGCTTGTCGAGTTCTTCCTCGCTCAGCTTGTCCGGGACGAGTCCGCGCTCGATGACGACCTGGCGGATCGTCTTCTTCTCCTTGAGTGCCTGCTTCGCGACAGCGGCGGCTTCCTCGTAACCGATCGCCGAGTTGAGCGGCGTCACGATCGACGGCGACGATTCGGCGAGTGTCTTGAGGTGCTCCTCGTGCGCGACAAGTCCACTCACGCACTTGTCCGCGAACAGTCGAGAGACGTTGGCCAGCAAGGTGAACGACTCCAACAAGTTGCGGGCCATGACCGGGATGTAGACGTTGAGTTCGAAAGCTCCGGCAGCGCCACCCCATGCGATGGCGGCGTCGTTTCCGATCACCTGAGCCGCAACCTGTGTGGTTGCCTCCGGCAGGACAGGGTTCACCTTGCCGGGCATGATCGAGCTACCCGGCTGTAGGTCGGGTAGTGCGATCTCGCCGAGCCCGGTCAGCGGACCCGATCCCATCCACCGAATGTCGTTGGCAATCTTCGTCAGCGAGACAGCGATAGTGCGCAGCGCGCCCGACGCCTCGACCAGTCCGTCGCGCGCAGCTTGCGCTTCGAAACTGTTCTTCGCCGGAGTCAGCGCGTCGACACCCGTCGACTTGACCAGCTCGGCAACAACTTTGGGGCCGAATCCATCCGGAGCATTAAGGCCGGTACCGACTGCCGTTCCGCCGATCGGCAATTCGCCGAGGCGGGGGAGTGTTGCGTTGACGCGCTCGATGCCGGCCTCGATCTGACGCGCGTAGCCGCCGAACTCCTGACCGAGCGTGACCGGCACAGCGTCCATGAGGTGGGTGCGTCCGGACTTGACGACGGTCTTCCACTCGGTCGCCTTCGCGGCAAGTGCGGCATGCAGATGTTCCAGTGCCGGAACCAGATCGGTGACCGCCGCTTCGGTGGCGGCGACGTGCGTGGCGGTGGGGAACGTGTCGTTCGAGGACTGCGACATGTTGACGTGGTCGTTGGGATGTACGTCCACGCCGGCGGCTTTCGCGATGGACGCGATGACCTCGTTGGCGTTCATGTTCGAACTGGTTCCCGAGCCGGTCTGGAAGACGTCGATGGGGAACTGATCGTCGTGCTTGCCTTCGGCGATCTCGTTCGCGGCGGCGATGATTGCGTCGGCCTTGTCCGCGTCGAGCAGACCGAGGTCTTTGTTGACTTGCGCGCACGCTGCTTTCAGCAAGCCCATTGCGCGGATCTGGGTGCGCTCGAGGGGGCGCCCGCTGATCGGGAAGTTCTCGACCGCGCGCTGGGTCTGTGCTCGCCACAGTGCGTCGATGGGCACCCGAACTTCGCCCATGGTGTCGTGTTCGATTCGGAACTGTTGATCGTTGCTCTCCGTCATGGCTCCACATTGCCACTTTTGGAGAGCGGGCAGGGGACTACGCCCCGTGAGCGGTTGAGGAGTGCAGGGACTCCCCAACCACTCACGGGGCGGAGCCCATCAGAACGTCGGGGGAACCGCGCCCTCTTCGCCGTCGAAGTCGACGGAGCTGTACTCACGGAGCTTCTCGAGACGGTGGTACGCGTCGATCATGCGAACGGTGCCGGACTTGCTGCGCATCACGATGGACTGCGTGCTGGCGCCGCCGCCGTAGTAGCGGACGCCGCGCAGGAGGTCACCGTCGGTGACGCCGGTGGCGCAGAAGAAGACGTTCTCGCCCGAGACGAGATCTTCGGTGGTCAGGATCCGATCGAGATCGTGACCGGCGTCGATGGCCTTCTGGCGCTCTTCGTCGTCGGTGGGTGCGAGCTTGCCCTGCAGCGATCCACCCATGCAGCGCATGGCTGCTGCGGCGATGATGCCCTCAGGCGTTCCGCCGATGCCGACGAGCATGTCGGTGCCGGACTCGGGACGCGCTGCGGCGATGGCGCCGGCAACGTCACCGTCGGAGATCAGACGGATACGAGCGCCGGTGTCGCGCACGTCCTGGATCAGCTGGTTGTGACGCGGGCGGTCCAGGATGCAGATCGTGATGTCGGAGACCGACGCCTTCTTGACCTTGGCGACGCGCTTGATGTTCTCGGCGATCGGCGCGCTGATGTCGATGACATCTGCAGCGTCCGGTCCGACAGCGATCTTCTCCATGTAGAACACGGCCGACGGATCGAACATCGCGCCGCGCTCGGCAACAGCCAGAACGGAGATGGCGTTGGGCATGCCCTTGGACATCAAGGTGGTGCCATCGACCGGGTCGACGGCGAAGTCACAGTCGGGACCGTCGCCGTTTCCGACCTCTTCGCCGTTGAACAGCATCGGCGCTTCGTCCTTCTCGCCTTCGCCGATGACGACGATGCCGCGCATCGAGACGGAGGAGACGAGCTGACGCATTGCGTCGACGGCTGCTCCGTCGCCGCCTTCCTTGTCGCCGCGGCCTACCCAGCGGCCGGCAGCCATAGCACCGGCTTCGGTGACTCGGACCAGTTCGAGTGCGAGGTTACGGTCCGGGGTCTCACGATGAGTGCTGCTGGCCGTCATGTGCGGTGCCTCCTGGCGCGGTCGCGGTCGACGGGGTGTGTCGACGCAGTGGTTTCTTCAGGCGTCATTGTCCCAGATGGGAGCGGCTACGTGCGCTGTCGGGTCGCTGCACGGACGTTTTGTCGCGCTGGAGGGGGACCGGGAATCGTATCCAGAGCGGAGTACCTGGATACTGGGGGTGTGGCATCGAAGAAACCCCGCATTCTCGAAGACAACAAAGACATGGTCTGGTCTCTCGTACCGTTGGTGCTGTTCTGCATCATCATTGCGGGCATCGCCAGCCAGTGCACGTTCAGTCCTGGAGGCCCGACGCAGGGGCCGATCCCGAGCGTCGACGTGGACGCAGCTCTGAACTACGACGCGAAGGAACTCGGATTTCCCATCCGTAATCCCGGTGTTCCGGACGGGTGGACCCCGAACTCCGGCAGTCGCAAGATCATTTCCGGCGATGGCGGCGGTGATTCGAGCACTGTGGGATTCATCACGACCAGCGGTCGCTACATTCAGCTGACGCAGAGCAACGCCGAGGAATTCCCGTTGGTGTCACACGTTGCCGGTGGACAGCGATTTGCGACCGGAGTCGAGACCGTCGGTGCCGATACGTGGAATGTCTTCGGCGGCGAAGGCGTCGAGTCGATCTGGGTCACGGACGTCGGAGATGTTCGCTTGCTACTCACCGGCGCGGCAACGCCGGAAGAGTTCCGGACTCTTGCCGAGAAGGTCGGCGCAGCGCAGCCGATCACCCCTTAGGGTTTTGCGGTCGGAGCGGGCCTTACTCGTCCGCTTCGGCCAGAGCCTTTTCGACGCGGGCCCTGGCGCCGGCCAAATGCTCCTCACAGCGCTTGGCCAACGCCTCGCCGCGCTCCCACAGGGAGAGTGACGCGTCGAGGTCCAGGCCACCTTGTTCGAGAATCTTCACGACGCTCACCAGTTCGTCGCGGGCGGCTTCGTAGCCGAGTTCGTTGATGTCGGTGTCGGTGGCGTTGCTCATTTTTCTCTTCCCATCACTGCGGCGCGAACGGCGCCGTCTGCAAGTCGAACGCGAATCTGGGTTCCGGGTGGTGCATCCTCGACCGAGCGCAGAACCTCCGGATCACCGTCGGGGACAACACGTTGCACGACGGCGTACCCGCGGGCCAACGTCGCGGCAGGGCCCAGAGTGGTGAGCCGGGCACGCAGATGCTCGATAGTTCGGGACTCCGAGTCGATCAGCCGAGTTACGTCGCGTCGTCCCGCGGCTTGGAGCCTGTCGACCTCTTCGGCGCGGCGATCCACCGCCAACAGCGGTGAGGCCATGACCGGTCGAGTACGCAACTGCTCGATCAGATGAGACTCACGCTTGACCCAGCTGCGCAGCGCCGCAGCGCTGCGGTCACGCAGATCCGAAACCAGGGCAGCTTCCGCAACCGCGTCAGGTACGACGCGTTTGGCCGCGTCAGTAGGCGTGGCCGCGCGCAGGTCGGCGACGTGGTCACTGAGCGGACTGTCCGGCTCGTGGCCGATGGCACTGACGATCGGCGTCGTACAGGCCACGATGGCGCGGCACAGCGCTTCGTCGGAGAACGGCAGAAGATCTTCGACGCTACCGCCGCCGCGAGCGAGGATGATGACGTCGACTACCGGGTTGGCGTCGAGCTCCTTCAGCGCTTCGATGATCTGGGGAACAGCAGTCGGGCCCTGCACCGCGGTGTTACGCACCGCGATGGCCACTGCGGGCCAACGACGATGGGCGACCGAGACGACGTCCTTCTCGGCAGCGCTGGCTCGGCCGGTGATGAGGCCGATCGTGCCGGGCAGAAACGGAAGCGGCCGTTTGAGTCTCGGATCGAACAAGCCCTCGGCGGCGAGCAAGGCGCGCAGTCTCTCGATACGCGCCAGCAGCTCCCCGATGCCCACGGCGCGAATCTCGGTGACGCGCAACGACACAGTTCCTCGTCCGGTGTAGAACGAGAGCTTGCCGAACATCACGACACGCGAGCCTTCGGTCAACGGCACCGGCGAATTGTGCAGCAACTGTGGTGAGCACGTGATCGAGAGCGACATGTCTGCCGACGGATCGCGCAGGACGAGAAAAGCCGTTCGGGTGCCGGGGCGTGCATTGATCTGGGTGATCTGACCTTCGACCCAGATACTGCCGAGCCGATCGATCCAGCCGGCAACCTTCGCGGAAACCGTGCGGACCGGCCACGGCTGCTCAGCGCTACTGGCGCCGGACGAACGCTGCGATGAAGCGGGGGGCGTTGCGGAAGTCACTTTGCCTTGGCTGTGGTGATGCGGTTGGCGAGCATGGTCTGGAACGGTGCGCGGGCGAGCGTCGCATTCTCGTAGTCCAGGACGGCGGTCAGCTCGTCGATGCTGAGCGTCCGGATGCGCGCACGGAGCTGTGCGAGTGTGAGGTTGGGGTAGTCGAGTTCGGTGACGATCTCGGGCTCTTCGGCAGGCTTGTCCGACGTAACTGCGGTGGATTCGGACTCGGCGCCGGGTGCGGGCTCCTCGATTGGGGCGGTCGGCTCGAGCGAGTAGAGCGCGAAGCGTCCGGCGTTGGTCGGGGTGTCAGCCGAGGTCGATCCGGTGGAAGACGATCCGGTGGAAGACGCCGAGTCAGCAGGCGCGTCGGCGTCCTCGTCGAACACTGCCCACTCGGGCTGTTCGTCCTCGGAAGACCAGTTGATCAGGGCAAACGCCTGATCGCCCTTGATAGCCAACGAGGTGATCGACTGCTGCACACGCATGCTTGTCTGAAGCATCTGGCTCACGGCGGTCATCGGCAGGGCGACGGCGGTGGTGGGCAACTTCTTTGCCTCTTCCATCGCGGTGACGGCGAGTCCCGCGGCAACGCGCGCCACGAACGGTGGTCGGATCATTCCCACAGCTTGCCGCAAAGCACCGACAATCGGTAGCCGACTTGCCTGTGACGGCCGTACTCGTTCACTTCGCACCCCTCGAACGGCGCGCGAAACGAGGTGTTCATGTTTGCCGGAGTGTCTCACGTTCGAGGTGCCAGTAGGCTGGTCACATGTCTTCGGCTGTTCCTCTCAATCTCGGTATCGCGCACTCGGCTGATTCGCCGTCCACCCGCAAGGGCAGCGCCAAGCGCGTGCTCCTCGCCGAGCCTCGCGGCTACTGCGCCGGCGTCGACCGCGCGGTCGAGACCGTCGAGAAGGCGCTCGAGAAGCACGGCGCACCCATCTACGTGCGCAAGGAGATCGTCCACAATCGCCACGTCGTCGAGACGCTTGAAGATCAGGGCGTGATCTTCGTCGACGAAACCGACGAGGTTCCCGAGGGATCGTTGCTCGTGTTCTCGGCGCACGGTGTGTCGCCGGCCGTCCACGACTCGGCTGCCGAGCGGAACTTGCGCACGATCGACGCGACGTGCCCCCTGGTGACGAAGGTGCACCAGGAAGCCAAGCGATTTGCTCGCGACGACTACGACATCCTGCTCATCGGCCACGAAGGTCACGAGGAGGTCGAAGGCACCGCAGGTGAGGCTCCCGATCACGTCACCATCGTCGACGGCCCGGATTCGGTCGACGCGGTTACGGTTCGCGACGAGTCGAAGGTCATCTGGCTTTCCCAGACCACCCTGAGCGTCGACGAGACGATGCAGACCGTCGCACGCCTGCGTGAGCGTTTCCCGAATCTGCAGGACCCGCCGTCCGACGACATTTGCTACGCCACGCAGAACCGTCAGGTCGCGGTCAAGGCGATGGCTCCCGAGTGCGATCTCGTGATCGTGGTGGGTTCGCGGAACTCGTCCAACTCGGTTCGCCTGGTCGAGGTCGCACTCGGTGCGGGCGCTGCCGCGTCGTACCTGGTCGACTACGCCCGTGAGGTCGATCTCGCGTGGCTCGAGGGAGTCCAGACAGTCGGCATCACGTCGGGTGCTTCGGTGCCCGAGGTGCTCGTGCGCGGTGTGATCGAACTTCTTGCCGAGCACGGTTACAACGACGTTCAGCCCGTCACCACAGCCAACGAGACTCTGGTGTTCGCCCTTCCCCGTGAATTGCGAGCAGCGCGCACGTCGTAGAACGACAAAAATGCGGGGCACCTTCCAGATGGAAGGTGCCCCGCATTTTTTGATTCAAGGTGCAGCTGCGTTTCAGGACTCGTCGCGATCGCGGTACCGAACTCGCGGCGGCGGATAGGCCGGAAGATCGACTCCGGGTGGGCGGCGGCGAGGGGGCAGCGGCGGCGATACGTCGTCACCCGAGGCGAAGAAGGGCTCCATCCGCTCCTCACGCCGGGGCGCAGCGGAGGGCTCGGGCGCTCGGCGGCGACCGTACGACGGGTAGTCGTCGTCTGCTGCCGGTCTGCTGTCCGGCTGAGGGCGACGCGTAGGCGGTTGATGCGTGCGATCGACCCTGGGTGGCAGTGGGCTTCTCCGGGGCGGCAGCGGGCGCTCGTCCTGGATCGGCTCGCGCCTGGGGGTGCTTCGGTAAGCGGGCTGTTCGTCCACCTCGGGGGCGCGGCGACGAGGGGGCTCGGAGACGGGTGCGTCGGTCACTCGGCGACGACGCCCGGTCTCGGGCGCGGGGTCGCGAGTGGCAGCTGGGGAGGTGTCCCGAGCCGCAGACGCTGATGTTGCCGAACGGCGGGAGCGGGTCGAGCGCGCAGGCCCGGTGGGGCGCTGATTGAGCAGAAAGTATCGGAAGCCACCGATGATCAGCACGACCACGGTTGCGGCCAACATGATCGGAAAGCGGTTGACCAACGGGTACGCGATATTGATCGCGATGTCGCGCAATGCGGTGCTGTTGTCCTTACCGATGAGCGTGTGCCCGATCGGCACCGCGGCGAAGAGCAGCAGGGGCGGTTGGGCCATCGCGGTGAACAATGCCTTGTTCGAAGCGGCAACCACGGCAAAGAGACAGCCCAGGAAGTAGAACGTCGAGAACACCGCGGTGAGCTCGCCGCCACCTCCGGTGGCATCGATCAGTACGCCGACGGCGGTGACACCGGCAGCAAGCAGGATCACTCCCCACCAGGGCAGGCCGGGGACGGTCACGATGAGCGATCGCTTGTCCAGCGGTACCCCGGAGCGAGCACGTTGGGTTGCAGACACATAACGACATTAGCGGTTCTTGCGTTGTCGGCCGTGTTTGTGCGGGTCGTGGCTGGCGCATTTATCGACGCGATGGCGCGATGGTTTCGGGTTCTTCGTCAAACGAACCGGACGGATTGTGTGCAGGGTCACCGGACGCTCGTGGGTTGGGGCACACCGTCGAAACCGTCAGCGTGGGAGATCGGTGGTGTCGGTGGGCTGCTCTACCGTCGGATTCATGAAGATTCTGCACACCTCCGATTGGCACATAGGTCGCACCTTTCACGGCGTCGATCTGTTGGCCGATCAGGCGAGTGTGCTCGGTTCCATCGCAGATTCCGTCCGCGAACACGGCGTCGACGTCGTGGTCGTGCCGGGGGACATCTACGACCGCTCGATTCCCAGTTCTGATGCGGTCACCGTGTGTAATCGAGGCTTCGAGGCAATTCGGGCGGCCGGGGCGGTCATCGTCGCGACGTCCGGTAATCACGATTCCGCGGTGCGGCTCGGGGCCGGGGCATCCTTTGCCGCTGCCGGCGGATTGCACTTGATCACCCGCGTCGGCCAGATCGGTACTCCGGTGATGCTGAGCGATCAGTTCGGGCCTGTCGCGTTTTACGGGATTCCGTATCTCGAGCCGGAGATCACGCGCCTCGAGTTGGACGTGCCCCGGGCTCGTACTCATTCCGACATCCTCGGAGCGGCAATGTCGCGTGTTCGGCGAGATCTCGCCGAGCGAACGGCGGTCGACCCGTCTACTCGATCGGTATTGCTCGCTCATGCCTTTGTCGTGGGCGGTGAGGCCTCGGAATCGGAACGCTCCATTTCGGTCGGCGGAGTGGAGACCGTCGCAGTGGGCGAGTTCGACGGCGTCGACTACGTCGCCCTCGGACACCTGCATTCTCCGCAGATGCTCTCGGAGAGTGTTCGATACTCGGGTTCACCGTTGCCGTATTCGTTCGGTGAGCGCAGCCACCGCAAGGCTGCGCTCCTGATCGAGCTCGACGCAACCGGTCTGTCATCGGTGCAGCGCCTCGATCTCCCGGTGATTCGGGGTCTGAGCCAGGTGGCTGGAACGCTCGAGGAACTTCTCACCGAGTCGAGGTATGCCGATTCCGAGCAGTGCTATCTCTCCGCATTGCTTACCGACCCGGCCCGTCCCGTCGATGCCATGCGGCAGCTCCAGGCCCGTTTTCCCTTTGCCGTTCATCTCGAATGGCAAAGGCCGGAAGGACAATCGGATCTCAAGTACCGCGATGCGGTACGGGGTCGAACCGACATGGAGATCGCCCGCGGTTTTGTCTCGGCAGTGCGTAGTGACCCGTCCGAGCGCGAGGTCACGTTGATGGCCGAAGCGCTCAGCGCTGCCGCGCGCGCCGAGGAGTCCACGGTCGAACTGGGTGAAACCGCGTGAGACTGCACAAACTCGAAGTCAGCTCTTTCGGGCCATTTGCCGACACGGTCGAGGTCGACTTCGACCGTTTGGGTGCAGACGGGCTGTTCCTCCTTCACGGCGACACCGGGGCAGGCAAGACCACGATCCTCGACGCGGTTGCGTTTGCGCTGTACGGGCGAGTGCCGGGTGCGCGCAACGAGGGCAAGCGATTGCTGTCCGATCACGCGCCCGCCGGCTCGGTGCCGCGCGTGGAACTGGAGGCGACCATCAGTGGTCGCAGAATCAAACTTGTTCGCAGTCCTGAGTATTCGCGTCCGAAGAAGCGCGGGACCGGTTCGATCACCGAGAATGCCAAGGCCACACTGACGTGGTTGGACGGCCACGGCGAAAACCTCTCGCGCATCCCTGACATCGGTGACGAGATCAATCGCCTCATAGGCATGAGCGCTGATCAGTTCTTCCAGGTGGTGCTCTTGCCGCAGGGTGAGTTCGCCAAATTTCTACGTGCCGAAAGCGACGAGCGAGGCAAACTGCTCGAGCGGCTGTTCGACACCAAACGTTTCGTCTCCGTGGAGGCATGGTTCGACGCCAAACGGAAGGCAAGTGCCACCGCACTCGCGGCCAGGGAGCAATCCGTGCGACTGCTGCTTGCCAAGGTCGAGACTGCCGCTGGGCTGGAGGTAGGCGCCGAAGCACACCCACTGGAATGGTCGCGCAAACTCCTCGCCGAGGCTCAGGACACCCGCGACGCAAGTCTCGCGGAGCTGGTGACCGCGAAAGATGCAGCAGCCGAGGCCAATCGAATTTTTGCGGCGGCGCAGCGAACCGCCGACCTGGTCGCTCGCCGCAATCGTGCAACCGGTGAACTCGCGGCATTCAACACCGGCGCCGCGCACCGATCTGCGATCGCCGCCGAACTCGAGACTGCCAAGCGCGCACTGCCGGTGGCCACCATCGCCGGCGACGTAGAAGCTGCCAGCGTGGCCCTTGCCGCATCGCTCGAATCGATGAACACCGCGATGTCGACCTACACCGCACTCGGCGGGCCGGACATTTTCGAGCCGGAAGTGTGGCCGCCCACCGGCGATGAGCGTCAACGCGTCGTAGCTCGAATCCGGACGTGGCGTGACGAGATCGTTCGGCTGGACGCGCTGGCGGAGGACGCTCGCAGTGCCGATGCGACAGAAGCCGAGATCGAGAAACTCGGAGTTCGGCGAAACTCCCTGTCCGAGCGCCTCGATGCCATTGTGCGTGAACGGACTCAACTGCCAGAGCTGGTGCGCGCGGCCGGCCAACGACTGGACGAAGCGCAACGCGCGCATGCCACCCTGCCCGGCCTCGAGGCTGCACTCGCGAAGGCGTCGGATGCTGCGACAGCGGCCCATGAAAGCGTTTCTCTGCGTGCGCAAGCCGAGAAGATTCGTGTGCAGGTGTTAGATGCACGTGACGCGCATCAGGGTGCTCGTGGGCGCTGGCTCGATCTTGTGCAGAAGCGTATCGAGGGCATGGCAGCGGAGTTGGCGAGTTCACTCGCGCCCGGTGATGCATGCCAGGTGTGTGGTTCGCGTGAACACCCTGCGTTGGCGCAGTCGGATGTCGTCACGGTCACCGAGCTCGATCTCGAGACCGCGTCGGCAGCCGAGCGCGCAGCCGAGAAAGCTCTGAGCAAAATCGTCGACCGTCAGGGAACCGTCGAGCGTGACATCGATCGGGTGATTGCGCGCGGCGGCGACGGTGATGTCGAAGAACTCGACAGGCTTCGCGCTGCGGCGCAGAACTCCGTCGACGAGGCAACGCGGGCTTCCGGGCAGGTAGAAGCGCTGGCCGAAAAGCTCGCGCAACTCAACGAGCGTGACGGCGAGCTGCAACAGGAATCCGCTTCTCTGACGGCCGAATTGGCGGTACTGACCGAGCGCATCTCGGCTCTGTCGGCCACGGTCGAGCAGATTCGGGCGGCGATCGTTGCTGCGGTGGGAGACGATTCGTCCATCGCGGCTCGGCGCTCGCGGTTCGAAGGGCTGGCGTCCGCTGCCACGTCTGCGTCCGAAGCGCGGGATCATGCCGTCCGTGCGCAGGTGCGATCGGCAGAATTGTCGACCAAGCTGGCCGATGCGGCGGCCACTGCCGGATTCGATTCGGTCGACGCTGCCATCGAGGGCGTCCGCTCGCCTGCCAGAATCGCGGCGATCGAAACGGAACTCGCCAAAGCGCGTGACCTCGAGGTGGCCGCTCGGACAGTCCTCGACGATCCTGACGTCGTCGCGGTAGGCGCGGTCGAGACCGTCGACGTGGACGGTCCTCGTGAGCGCGCTCTTCAGTGCGCAGAAGTAGTGAACTTGGCTGTTGCGGCCGCATCCCTGGCAGAGAACCGTGTGTCGGATCTCGAACGGTTCAGTGGACAACTCGAGAAGGCATACGAAGCGGTTGCGCCCGAGCGGGAACTGCACGACGAACTCGCTGCCCTCGCCGACGTGATCGCCGGCAAAGGCCAGAACAGTCGCAAGATGTCGCTGCGCGCCTACGTACTTGCCTCGCGGCTGGAAGAGATTGCCGTGTCGGCATCGGTTCGGCTGCAGCGGATGTCCGGGGGACGATACGAATTCGTCCACAGTGACGAGGCCGGAACTCGGGGTCGCCGCGGCGGTCTGGGACTCGACATCCGTGACGACTTCACGGGCGTCGTGCGCTCGGCGAAGACGCTCTCCGGCGGTGAATCGTTCTTGGCATCATTGTCTTTGGCGCTCGGACTCGCCGATGTAGTTGCCGCGGAGTCCGGTGGAATCGTTCTCGACACGATGTTCATCGACGAAGGATTCGGAACGCTCGACGCGGACACCCTGGACTCGGTGATGGCTGTGCTGGACGAGCTCCGTGATGGTGGACGCGTGGTGGGAATCGTCAGTCACGTGGACGAGATGCGGCAGCGAATCCCGAGTCGCCTGCACGTCATTCGGGGACGTGCAGGCTCCTCGGTGATGGTGATCGCGGGCTGATCAGGCCTTTTCGTTCTCTACCTCTGACTCGGCTTCGTCATCCTGCTCTTCGAGGACGTCCGAGGCGTCGCCGGCAGGCATCGGCTCGTTGTCACTTGCGCGTTCGTCGATCTGCTCGCCGATGTACCGGATGACCACCGCAGCCACGGCGGCGACCGGTACTGCCAGGAAAGCGCCGACAATGCCGTACAACGAGCTACCGGCAGCCACGGCAAGCAGCACGATGACGGCGTGGAGTTTCATCGACTTGCTCTGCAGTACAGGCTGAAGGACGTTTCCTTCGATCTGCTGAACCGCCAGGATGATGATGAGCACGATGATGGCGGTGGTGAGACCGTTGGCCACCAGGGCAACCAAGACCGCGAGGGCGCCCGCGACAAACGCACCGACGATCGGGATGAAGCCACCGATGAACGTGAGAATTGCCAGCACCGGTGCCAACGGGACGCCGAGGATCAGCAATCCGGCACCGATGAAGACCGCGTCGATCAAGCTCACCAGCGCTTGAGTCCTGATGAATCCGCCGAGCGTGTCCCACATGCGAGTGAGGACCTCTTCGAGGTGCCTACCGGCACGGCCGCCGCCGACAGCGTGCAGCCACGGGATGAACCTCGGTCCGTCCTTGATGAAGAAGAACGCGAGAATCAGGACCAAACCGAGCGTGACCAACAACGAGCTTGCCGTGCTCACACCGCTGAAAACGCCTGAAGCGATAGCAGTTCCACTTTCCTGCACCTTGGTGATGACGGCGTGGACAGCGTTGTCGATCTGGTCGTCCTTGAGATTCAACGGCGGACCCTGGAGCCAGTCCTGAACCTGGTTGATACCCTCGGTGGTCTTGTTCGCGAGCTCGGGGGCCTGGCTGACCACTGACGGAACGATGCCTGCGATCACTCCGGCCAGGATGCCGATCGAGAGCACCAGGGTGATGCCGGCTGCCGCGGCCGGTGGCATACCGCGCTTGATCATGCCGCGGGTCGGTGGCCACATGACTGTCGCAACAACGATCGCCAAAGCCACCGGCAGGACGATGACCCAGAGCTTTTCGATCAGCCAACCGAAAATCCAGGCACCCAGCGAAATCGACGCCAACACCAACGACCACTTCGCGAGCCACATACCCCCTTGCCCGATGATCTCGCCGCGGTCGCGCTTTCGCACCCCTGCGGACGTCCCCTTGTCTTGCTCGCTCACTGATCGTCCTTTCCGTCGGCGCAGGGATCTCCTCGCCGATGTGAGAATCCGGTGATCTAGCTGAGCTGATCGTAACGACTGCATGCGATAACTCGTGTGTTGCGCTGCAATACTGTGTTTTGAAGCATGCCGACCGGACTAACATTTCCGTCATGAGAATCGCAGCAGCAGTCGGGGCAGCAGCAATCGTCGTTCTCGGGCTCACCGCGTGTAGCACCGAGGATCAGGACAACGCACAGAACAAGATCAGCGAGGCAGTCACGAGCGGGCAACAGGCGCTCGAGACGGCGAAGCAGTCAGCCGGCAACGCCATCGATCAGGGCAAGACGGCGCTGTTCGTCGCCACGTTCCGTGGGGCATACGCACCGTTGGCGGAGAACCGCGACGACGCGGACATCGAGGAGATCTTGACGACCACGTGCACCGAGGTCGCCAACGGCACGGACGAGGCGAAGGTCAAGGCCAAGATCACCGACCTGGCCGAGAACAACGGCAACAAGCCCACCGACGAGCAGGCTGGCCACATTTACGAACTCGCGAAGGCCACCTGCCCCTGACCGGATTCAGCAGCAGCGGGCGCCTGGATTGGCGTCGGCTGCTGCGTGTCGGCGTCGCCAGAACTCCCGTTCGCTGATCACCGGTGAGTCGGCGTGGTGGCGTCGGGTGTGCTCGACGTAGCGCTGATAGTCGAGATCACCCATCACCGAGCGAACCCACCACAGCGTTCCGCGGAACGCTGTGGTGAGTTTTGCCGTCATAGTCGCCGTCGTCATGGTCAGTGCCCACCTCCGTGCGCGGCTCCGGGCGCGCGGACCTTCCCGGCTTTGATCAGCTCGTCCCATTCCTTCTGGATTTCCTTCTCGGCGGGCGTCGGAATGAAGCTGGCGGGACCGAAGATCTTCGACGGTTCTTCCGGGGACTCGGTGGTCGGCAGACCGCCGGCTCGGATTGCCTTGGCGCATACGATGATCCCGGCGATGACGACGACAATCACCAGTGACGCGAAGACGATCGACAGCGTGCCCTGGATGAAGGTGTTGCGGATGACGGCATCGATGGCCTCCGGAGTCTTCGCGGAACCGTGCGCCGTCTCACCGGCAGCCTTCGCATCCTTGAACACGTTGTGCTGAGCCCAGTAACCGATCGCGGGGTTGTCGGAGAAGATCTTCTGGTACGACGCGGTCATGGTCACGACCAGGTCCCAGACCAGCGGCACGCCGGGAATCCAGGCCCATTTGAACAGGCCCTTCTTCATGACGATCGTCATGACCACCGTCAGTGCGATCGCGGCGAGTAGCTGGTTGGCGATGCCGAAGAGTGGGAAGAGCGTGTTGATTCCGCCGAGCGGATCGGTGACACCCATGAGCAGGATCGCGCCCCACGCAGCGACCACGATCAGCGAGCACAGCCACGCGCCGATGCGCCACGACGGGTCCTTGAACTTCTTTGCCGGACCGCCGAAGTTGCCGAGCGAGTCTGAGAGCATGAACCGAGCGACGCGCGTGCCGGCATCGATCGTGGTGAGGATGAAGAGCGCCTCGAACATGATCGCGAAGTGGTACCAGAACGATTTCAGCGAGTCACCGCCGAACACGTCGCTGAGCACTTCGGACATGCCGAATGCGAGCGTCGGGGCACCGCCGGTTCTCGAGATGATCGATTCTTCGCCGACGGCCTCGGCTGCCTGAGTCAGCACGTCCGGTGTGATGGGTGCGGTGCCGAGGGGCAGGTTGTTGACGTACTCGGCTGCGGTTTCGGGGGTACCGCCGGTCAGCGCCGCGGGAGCGTTGAGTGCGAAGTACAGATGCTGATCGAGGATGCAGGCGGTGACCAGAGCCATGATCGCAACAAATGATTCGGTCAGCATGCCGCCGTACCCGATCATCTTGGTCTGGCTTTCTTTTTCGAGCAGCTTCGGTGTCGTGCCCGAGGCGATCAGCGCGTGGAATCCCGAGAGAGCGCCACAGGCAATGGTGATGAACAGGAACGGGAACAGTGAACCGGCAAAGGCCGGGCCTTCGCCGTTGGAGGCGAACGGCGTCACTGCCGGCATGTTCAGCGCGGGTCGTGCGACCAGAATTCCGATGGCCAGCAGTGCGATGGTGCCGACCTTCATGAACGTCGACAAATAGTCACGCGGCGCCAGGAGCAGCCACACCGGCAGCACCGAAGCGGCAAATCCGTACGCGATCATCAGCCACGCGATGGTGACCTTGGAGAGCGTGAACCAGTCTGCACCCCAACCGGTATCGGCAACCCAACCACCGGAGACGATGGCCAGCAGGAGGAGGACGACGCCGATCAGGGAGACCTCGGAGACCTTGCCCGGGCGTAGATACCGTAGGTACACGCCCATGAACAGGGCGATAGGGATGGTCATCGCGATCGAGAACACTCCCCACGGGGACTCGGCGAGCGCATTGACGACGACGAGGCCCAGCACCGCGATAAGGATGATCATGATGACGAACACACCGATCAATGCGGCGACACCGCCGACGAGGCCGAGTTCCTCGCGGGCCATCTGACCGAGGCTGCGCCCGCGTCGCTTGGACGAGATCCACAGGACCATGAAGTCCTGCACCGCCCCGGCGAACACGACGCCGACGATGATCCAGATCGTTCCCGGCAGATATCCCATCTGCGCGGCCAAGACAGGCCCGACCAGTGGACCGGCACCGGCGATTGCCGCGAAGTGGTGACCGAACAGCACCCGACGATCGGTCGGCATGTAGTCGGCGCCGTTCTCCATGATCTCGGCGGGAGTGGCGACGTCGTCGCGGGGTTTGACGATTTTGCGTTCGATCAACCGGGCATAGAAACGGTAGGCAATCAGATAGGTACAGATTGCGGCCAACACGAACCACACGGCACTGATGTGTTCACTGCGGACAATCGCGATCATGTACCAGGCGCCCGCGCCGACCAGTCCGAGAACGAGAAAGACGACGCGCGCAGTCGTGGAAATGGGTGTTTTGTCGATGACACCGACAGGTGGCAGGTCAGGATCGGTTTTCAGGTACTCGACATTTGGTTCCGGCGCAGTCGTCAAGCTCATCGTCGAACTCCGTCCACTAGTGCACGTGTGGCCGCCGTCACAGCGGACCATCTGTCACTGTAGGACCAGAAGGGCGAATCCGCGCGATCTGAGGCGCGGGAGTCGACCGGCGTCAGAATCGGTGAGCGTCGGCGTCGATCCAATCGGTGAGCCAGCTCTGCGGCGGGGACTCGAGCAGTTCTCCCGGCATCAGCCAGTCGAACAGGTCGGCATAGGTTCGGGTGGTGAGACCGTCGACGCGGCGGTTGAGCATTCCCGGTTGCAGTTGGTCGAAGGAATCGATGCCCATCGACGCGATCATCTGTTGAGCGCTGGCGACAGTTGCCTTCTGGAAGCGGTAGACGCGCTCGCTCTTGTCGGGGATGTCGAGTGCGCGGGTGCGTGCCGGATCCTGAGTGGCAACGCCGACCGGGCAGCGGTTGGTGTGGCACATCTGGGCCTGAATGCAGCCCACTGCGAACATCATTGCGCGAGCCGCCATCGTGAAGTCTGCGCCCTGGATGATGCGTTTGACGATGTCGGAACCGCTCGCCACCTTTCCGGAGGCGCCGACTTTCACGAGGGGGCGCAGACCAGTTCCCACCAAGGCGTTGTGCACCAGCATCAGGCCCTCGGTCAACGGCATGCCCATGTGGTCCTCGAACTCCACCGGACCTGCGCCGGTGCCGCCTTCGGAACCGTCGACGATGATGAAGTCGGGCGTGATGCCGCGCTCGATCATCGCTTTGCAGATGCCGAGGAATTCACGACGCGAGCCGACACACAGTTTCATCCCGACCGGCTTGCCTCCCGACAGTTTTCGCAGGGTCGCGATGAAATCGACCAGTTCGACCGGGGTGTTGAACGCGGTGTGCGAGGGTGGTGAGATCACGGTCTGGCCGACGGGTACCCCTCGGGTTTCGGCGATTTCGGGGGAGACCTTGACTCCGGGAAGCACGCCACCCAAGCCGGGTTTGGCACCTTGTGAGAGCTTGACCGAAATTGCTTTCACTTGATCGGAGCCGGCGCGCTCGGCAAAACGGTCAGGATCGAATCGGCCGTCCTCGGTTCGGCATCCGAAGTATCCCGAGGCGATTTCCCAGATCAGATCGCCACCGTGTTTGCGGTGATACGGACTGATCGCGCCCTCTCCGGTGTCGTGGGCGAAGCCGCCTTTCGCGGCGCCGGCATTGAGGGCCTCGATTGCGTTGGCGGACAACGATCCAAAGCTCATCGCGGAGACGTTCAGGAGAGCGATGTCGTACGGCTTCGTGCAATCGCGTCCGCCGAGGCGAACTCGCGGAACCGTGTCGGGGGCAGTCCGTGCTCGAATCGAATGCGTCATGAACTCATAGCCGATCGCATTGACGTCACGCTCGGTTCCGAAGGGCTCTTCCGCCAGTGTCCCCTTGGCGCGCTCGTAAACCAGATCTCGCGTTTCCCGATCGAATGGCATTCCGTCGGTGGATGATTCGACGAAGTATTGTTGGATCTCCGGTCGAATCTTCTCGAGCAGGAATCGCGCGTGCCCCAAGACCGGATAGTTACGGAGGATGCTGTGGGACCTCTGAGTGAGGTCGTAGGTGCCCATGGCCGCCAGCGCGAGAGTGACGACAGCGATCACCCACCATCCGGGCGAGACGAAAATTGCGAGGGCGGCAGAGCCGAGACCCACCATCCATATCAAGAGCACGATCAGCATCCGAGTCACCTCGAGAGCGTAGGCGCTCACTGTGACACGGCAGCGGTAAGTCTCCACTAGGTTCTGCGTTAGAGAACCGAATCCGACTCTTTGGGGGAATGATGACCGAACCGCAATATCCGACCGACCCGCAGGATCCGAAGGAGCAGCAATATCCGTCGGGCCAGCAGTATTCAGCCGGGCAGCAATATTCAGCAGGCCAGGAGTATCCGGGCCAGCAGTACCCGACTGACCCGCAGTATTCAGCGGGGCAGCAGTACCCGGCCGGTCAGCAGTACAGCGCGGCCCAGCAGTACGGCGCTGCTCCCACGTACGCGGCGCCGCAGTACGGTCCGCCGAAGTCCAACGCCGGGTGGGCCGTCGCGTCGATTCTTTTCTTCTGGCCTATCGCGTTCGCCGCGTTCAACCACCTTCACGACATCTACCCGAAGTGGGCGATGGGCGATCACCAGGGCGCGCAGTACGCATCCGAGCGGGTGAAGAAGCTCGGGCAGATCTCGCTCCTGATAGCCGTCATTTGCTGGGTGCTGTTCATCGCGTTTTACGTGATCTTCCTGGTTGCGATCGTGTCGTCCGTGGACTCGTATACCTACAACTGATCACCTGCGGCGACGTGACGGTGGGGCGAGTACCCGTCGCGTCGCCGCGAGGCCGTAGAATCCACAGACCGTGAGCCTTACCCTCGGAATCGTCGGACTGCCCAACGTCGGCAAGTCCACCCTTTTCAATGCACTGACCAACAACGACGTGTTGGCAGCGAACTACCCGTTCGCGACCATCGAACCAAACGTCGGCCTGGTCGAGCTGCCCGATCCGCGGCTGCAGAAGCTCGCCGAGATCTTCGGCTCCGAGCGCATCCTCCCCGCGACCGTGTCGTTCGTCGACATCGCCGGAATCGTCAAGGGTGCCTCCGAGGGCGCAGGCCTGGGTAACAAGTTCCTGGCCAACATCCGTGAAGCTGACGCCATCTGCCAGGTAGTGCGCGTCTTCGCCGACGACGACGTCATCCACGTCGACGGCAAGGTCGACCCGGCCTCGGACATCGAGGTCATCGAGACCGAGCTCGTGATCGCCGACATGCAGACTCTCGAGAAGGCTCTCCCGCGTCTGGACAAGGAAGCTCGCAAGAACAAGGAGCTCAAGCCGGCCCACGACGAGGCACTCAAGGCTCAGGCCTTTCTCAACGAGGGCACGACGCTCTTCAGCGTCAAGGACAAGCTCGACTTCTCGTTGCTGCGCGAGCTGAGCCTGCTCACCACCAAGCCTTTCCTGTACGTCTTCAACGCCGACGAGTCGGTGCTCACCGACGCAGCGAAGGTTGCGGAATTGCGCGCTTCCGTCGCACCGGCCGATGCCGTGTTCCTCGACGCGAAGGTCGAGCAGGAACTGCTCGAGCTGGACGAGGAAGATCGCCAGGAAATGCTCGACTCGATCGGTCAGACCGAGCCCGGCCTGCACGCCCTCGCGCGCACCGGCTTCCACACCCTCGGACTGCAGACCTACCTGACGGCTGGTCCGAAGGAAGCTCGCGCCTGGACCATCCACAAGGGTGACACCGCGCCCCAGGCTGCCGGCGTCATTCACACCGACTTCGAGCGTGGCTTCATCAAGGCTGAAATCGTGTCCTTCGACGACCTCGTCGAGGCGGGTTCCATGGCCGCAGCCAAGGCTGCAGGCAAGGTCCGCATGGAGGGCAAGGAATACGTCATGGCCGACGGCGATGTGGTGGAGTTCCGCTTCAACGTCTAATCCGCGGCTTCTGGTCCTACCCCACTGGCATCTCGCTGAGCGTCCGACGTGTGACAAACCGCCGCGCTCTCCCCGTCAACGGGTCGGTGAATTCGAGTTCCCTCGCGAGCAATTGGAGTGGGAGGGAATGATCGTCCGGGGCGTCGGGAAGCAGGTCGGGGTATCGCCGGTCGCCCAGGATCCCGGCGCCGAGAGCTGCCAAATGCACCCGCAACTGGTGCATCCGTCCGGAGTGTGGACGTAGAACCGTGTGCAGCACAGCACGTCCGGAGGCACTCACGCCCGTCCCTCGCGCCTCGATCATGGTCTCGGAGTTAGGTTCACGGCTGTCGTCGACGAGGACCCGCAACTCGCCGCGTCGAGCTTCGATGTGGTTGCGGTAGACGAGGGGACCGTCGGATTCGGCGAACCCCGATGCATCCTGGCCCCACCGGGGCGGTCGCGCCGACACCGCCTCGTAGACCTTCGTGACCTGACGCTTCTCGAACAAAGACTGGTACGCGCCGCGCGTCGCGGGGCGAGCCGAGAACATCACCACGCCCGCGGTGCCGCGGTCGAGCCGATGGATCGGGGTCAGATCGGGGTTGTCGAGGCGGACCCGTAGGCGGACGAGCGCCGACTCGCGCAGGTAGCGCCCGCTGGGGGTGGTCGGGAGAAAATGTGGTTTGTCGATGACGACGAGGTCGTCGTCGACGTGCAGGATTTCCTCGTGGAACGGCACCGGGTCCTCTGCCGGCAACTCTCGGTAGTACCAGACGAACCGGTGCGCGCTGAGTTCTGTGCTCCGGCGGATCGAGGTGCCGTCGATATCCACGAACTCGCCGTCCTCGAACCGCCGATACAGGTTTTCGGCGTCCAGATGGTCGAACTTGGCCACGACGTACTCAGCGATTGTCGCCCACGGCCCAGAGGGCGGGATGCGTAGGCGCGTCGGGCCTACCCCGTTCTTGACGGGCAGCGGTGGGGACATGGACACGCAGGTCATCATCCCATCGACCGCTGGTCAGCGGTGATTCGGCGTGGCCTCTACGGAGACGTCCCCGCGGGGACGCGGAACCGAACTCGCAGCGGTGGTCGGCCTAGATCGTCGAGTCGAAAATCAGTAGCGCGGACGACTGGCGGGTCCGTATGGTTCGGCAGAGAAAGATCGCAGTCGAAAAGCGCTGCGGTCCATACCTTCTGTAGCTCAATTGGTGAGAGCACCCGACTGTGACTCGGGCGACGGCGGATCGTAACCGCCCAGAGGGACTCAGTTCAGATACGGCTGAGGTGAGGCCTCTAGGCGCAGAGACCGGCAGCCCTTTGCCTGCAGAGTTGTCGAACGAGCCTCAGTCGGTATTCCCTGAATCGCCGAACAGCATTCCAGTCACCCGCCATTTCCGCGTCGGCAAGTAGGTATTCGCAGTTGTCCAACTGATCTTTCAAAGACATCATCAGAATTCACCTCCGATCACCCGAGCAAGTACCTGTCCAGGATGCGGCCGACGGGACCCCGGGGACATCGGCCGTAGTACCTGTTCAGGTACCTGCTTCGGCGCGCGGTGGAGGCTACTTCTTGACCGCAGGCGCAGGTAGCGGCATACCGCGCTCTGCCAGAACGGCTCGGAGACGGTCGGGGTAATCGGTGATGATTCCGTTGACACCGAGGTCGATCAGGGCGTGCATGGTGGCGGGATCATCGACGGTCCACGGGATGACCTTCACGCCACGCGCATGTGCGCTCGCGATCATGTCGGCTGTCGGATAGAGGGTGAAACCGGGATCCCCGACCTTTCCACCCTGCGGAGTTCCTTGGACAGGGGAGTAGGCGGAGGCACCGAAGGTTGCTACCGCCGCGATGCCGTCGCCACCGAAATCATCGATGTCCAGGCCGCCGAGCCACGGTGACGCTCCGTCCTTGCCTACCTGGAGAAAGTCGCCGTTAGTGAGCGCAACAACGGGGAGATTCGGTGCGAGTTGACGGGTGAGCATGAGTGAGCCCCAGTCGAAGCTCTGAATGGTGACGCTGTCCAACAATCCGGCTGCCCGGATCGTGTCGAGAACAACAGAGACGAACTGCTCACGCGGGGCGGTCTCGTGAGGTGCTCCCGCTTCCACCTTGGTCTCGATGTTGAGCTTGATTCCGGGTGCGTTGTACGACTTCACCAGGGCGAGCACTTCTTCGAGCGTCTGCATTTTCGCTCCCGGAACATTCTGCTGCTCAGGGTATCCGGCAAGGGGGAGAGTGCCGCAGTCCATGGTCTTGATCTGCTGCAGGCTCAGCGTGTTGACGAATTTGCCGACGTACGGGAACTCCGGGTCGCCGGTAGTGGCCGGCTCGGTGTCGAGGCATTTCTTGTTCGAGATCTTCCGATCGTGTGTGACGACAGCGATCCCGTCCTCGGTGATCTGGGTATCGAGTTCCAGTGTGCTGACGCCCATTTCGAGGGCATTGGCGAACGCAGCCAGGCTGCTCTCGGTGTACAGGCCGAGTCCGCCGCGGTGGGCTTGGACGTCGAACGTCGAAACCGGCTGGGGCGCTGAACTACCGAACGAACCGGACCAGTCGAGACTGCCGGTTGGCGATGCCGAGGCCGGGGTCGCCAGCGCGACGAGGGGGAGTGCGACGGTCACGGCGGCGCACGACAATATTCTGCTCAGTTGCATGAAAGGAACGTAGAGGCGTCGAATGGCTCACCGGGGTTCGTTAGGTAAACTAACGGTAAAGGTCAGGCCGCGTGAATGCGCTGCTCGACTCCGCTCGCTTGGACCTTCATCCACGACGCCAGAAGCTCACATCCGGTCAGTCCACTGGCGTCGAGAGGTTCGATCGCGTAGCTGATGTGTCTACCGCCGCGAGGGTTCTTCAGCTGAAAGCGGTTCAGGTTCAACTTCGTCGGCAGATAGCCGAGTACTTCGAGGAACGCGGTGCGAATGCGTCGTAGATCGGTACGCCACTGCTTGGGGCTGAAACGAGTCTTCTGCGCGTTCTGGAAGGCGTTGCTACGAAGGAGTTCCCACACCTTGCGTACCCACACCCGCGCCTGCGAGAAGGACATCCAGCGTGTCAAGTCTGCGATGTCGCGAATGTAGCTGTCGTCGCTGGCATTACAGATCATGTCCTGCGGGTGCCCGATCCACTTGACCGGAATCCACGGCTGGACTTCGGGTCCGTCGCCGGCAACTCCGTGTCCCTCACAACCTTCGATGACGCCGGCCGGTTGTTGTGGATCGGAGATCAGTCCGACTCCGATGATGTTGGCGCCCTTCAGCGTCGGAGAAGTCAATGTCGGAAGAGCCGAGCGGATCACGGTGCATCCCTGTGAGTATCCGATCAGTATCACGGGGCCGTCTGTCTGCGCGATTTCGGCGGTGAGGGCTTTCACACCCATCGCGGTGCTGTGCCGAAAGCTCAGGCCGCCGTCGGCGACCGGACCGTACGACGCAGGATAAGCGACCCAGCGAGAATCGAATCTGCTGTCGAGTTCGTCGGTGACGGCGCTGAGGAGTCCGAGCACGCGGGCGCTGTCGTCGCCGACGTGGGATTCGCCGGTGCCGCCAACTGCAAGAACGGTTACCTCAGCCATGTCAGAGATCATCCACGTCGATTCTGAGAGGTCTGCATCCAAACGCTGAGAAGAGACTGGCAATCCGTTGTGCTGCGAAATCGTTATAGAGCGAGCACCATTTACTCATGACGACGCCGAATCGTTCATCCAGACGAAAAGTGTCCGTGGTCGGTGCGGGAAGCGTCGGCACCGCAATTGCGTATGCGTGCCTGATACGCGGATCGGCCGACGCGCTCGCCCTCTACGACACCAACAGCGCAAAGGTCCGGGCGGAAGTTCTCGATCTCAACCACGGCACCCAGTTCACACCGCCGTGCACTGTCGACGGAGGCGATGACGTCTCGGTCACCGCGGGATCCGACTTGGTCGTCGTCACTGCGGGCGCCAAACAGCATCCCGGTCAGTCGCGGCTCGAACTTGCCGCGGTGAACGTCACGATTGCGCAGACACTGACCGAACAACTGTTGGCGGTGTCGCCGGACGCAGTTCTTCTCTTCGTCACCAACCCGGTCGATGTGGCGACCTACGCAGCGATCCAGGCCGCGGGACCATCGTACGGCGGCCGAATCTTCGGATCGGGAACGGTGCTGGACACGGCCCGATTGCGATTCCTGATGGCAACCGAACTCGGAGTCGCAGTCGAGAACGTCCACGCCTTCATCGTCGGCGAGCACGGGGACTCCGAGATTCCGCTCTGGTCGAGCGCGACCATCGGTGGAGTGTCGGCAACCTCGTTCGTGGGACCGTCGGGCGGCATACTCGGCCCCGACCTACGTGCGAATGTCGCGAAGTCGGTGGTCGAGAGTGCTTACGAGATCATCGAAGGAAAAGGTGCCACCAACCTCGCCATCGGATTGTCGAGCGCGTTCATCGTGGAAGTCGTGTTGCGGGACGAACAACGGGTGCTGCCGGTATCGACTTTGCAGACCGGCGTCCACGGACTCGAGCACGTTTGCCTGTCGTTGCCCACGATGGTCGGTCGCGAAGGTGCCGGTCGAGTCCTCGAAGTACCGCTTTCAGAAAAGGAGGCTTCGGGGCTCCGATCTTCCGCCCGTACATTGCAAGAGGTGCAGCAATCTCTGGGATTGTGAATATCTGTTGTCCTCGATATCCGACATATAGGATCAAAAAATGATCAGCTTCCTGATTCGCGCCGCGATCTTCCTGGGTTCTGCCGCTGTCGGGCTTCTTGTTGCGTCGTTGATTCTTTCGGGCTTCTCGGCGCCTACATCCGGATTCATCGTTGCCGTCGTGATCTTTGCGATTGCGCAGTCGGTCCTGGCACCGTTCATCGCGACGGTGGCAAAGCGACATGCACCGGCATTTCTCGGCGGAATCGGATTGGTGTCGACATTCGTCGCTCTGTTGGTGGCGTCGCTCTTCTCCAATCTGTCGATCTCCGGTGTCTCGACGTGGATTCTGGGAACCGTCGTCGTGTGGCTGGTAACCGCAGTTGCGACGCTGGTTCTTCCGTTGTTGTTCGTGCGTAAGAAAGTTCAGGAGAAGAAGGCACAGTGACGCGCCCGAACATCGGTATGGACTACACAGTCCTGGACTGCCCGGATCCGGCTGCATTGGCCAACTTCTACGCCCAGGTCCTCGAGTGGAAAAGTGTTCGCGACGAGGATGATTGGCACGTGATCGAAGGACCCGGCGGAGAGCGACTCGCGTTTCAGCTCGCTCCGGATTTCGTTCCGGTGGACTGGCCGACAACCGGCGTCGGGATCCATCTGGATTTGCTCGTGGATTCTCTCGACCCCGCGGAGGCTTGGGTGATTGGCCTTGGTGCGCAGCGGGTGACCGACATTCCGGAGCATCAGACTTTCCGCGTCTACCGCGACCCGGTCGGTCACTATTTCTGCCTGTGCCTGAGGAACTGAGTGTCGACTCGCTCCGATCTCGTCGACCGTGGATAATTCCGAACACTTGTCACGCCCGAGAATTGGAGATCGACGATGGCTTCGCAGAATTCCGACGAATTCCTGGTAGAACGTACGACGATCGTCAAGGCAGAAGCTTCGGTCGTCTTTGCATTGATCAACGATTTCCATCAGTGGACTCAGTGGTCGCCGTGGGAAGGTCTCGACCCGGCGATGCAGCGCACGTACGCGGGTCCTGACGCGGGCGTCGGGGCTTCGTATGCTTGGGCCGGAAACAAGAAGGCGGGCTCCGGTTCGATGGTGATCACCGAATCCGTCCCGAACGAACGCGTAGTTTTGGACCTGGCCTTCCTCAAGCCCTTCAAGGCGCAGAACGTCACCACCTTTCTCATCTCTCCCAATGCCGGCGTCTCTCCGAATGCCGGTGAAGTTCAGGTGACGTGGAAGATGACCGGAAAGAAGAATCTGTTCTTCAAGATCTTCGGTTTCATCTTCAGCATGGACAAGCTCGTCGGTAAGGATTTCGAGAAGGGCTTGTCCCAGCTGAAAGCTGCTGCAGAAAAGAGCTGACAAGCCGGTGGTACCGTCTCCCGGTGTTACGGATGACGCCCACCGACGCCCAAACCTTCTGGATTTCGGAGAAGATCCCCAACGATCAGCTGCTGCTCTACTGCTTCGACGGGCAGAGCCAGTCCATGGACGAGCTACGACGCTCGGTGGTGGAAAGAGCGTCGCTCATCCCGGATCTCAATGTTCGGATACGCGAATCACCGTGGCACCTCGACTATCCGCTCTGGGAGCCAATGCCGGTCGATGCCTCGTTGGTGAGAGTGCGTGAGCTGCCCGAAAACTCGTGGCTCTCGTGCATTCACAGCATCGAGAAGCTACTCGAAAACCACGTCGACCCACGCGAGTCGCCGTGGACGCTGCACCTGTTTCACTGCGTCACCGGGGCGCCGCGTTGTAGCGGCCCGGCGCTGATCGCAGTTCTGCAGGTCGCTCATTCCTTGGCCGACGGCAAACGGGCGTCGGCGATTGCTCGCCAGTTGTTCTCGCCGCAACCGCCCGCAAAGCAGAAGACGGACGAGCGACGCAGTGGATCAGCCGAGATTCTGGGCCGCGCCGCCCTGCGCCTGCCGGGTCAACTCGTTTCACTGTTCCGCGACGGCCGAGCGGGGCACAAAGCGCAGTTGCAACTGCAGGCGGATACCGAATCGGGAGTTGTTGCGCCGCAAGCGGCAAGCCGTCCCAAGGTGCGCTCCAACATCCCTCCCGGACCTCACCGGCTGGTCCGCATGGTCGTGCGGGACAGCGCAGATTTCCGCGGCGACGGCGTGTCCGTCACAGTCGGAGCGATGACCGCGATCTCGGTGGCGATGGCGAACTACCTCACCGAACGAGACGGCTCGGTACCGCCCGAATTGGGAGCTGAGGTGACCATCGCCAAGGCCGGTACACCCACGGCGCGCAACCACTTCCGCAATGCGGGTGTCGGACTGTTCCCGGATGTCGACGACCTCCGTGAGCGAGCCCAACGGATCAAGGAGTCGATGGACGAGCGTCGTGCACGTGCGTCCCATCCATCCAGCGCAGCTTCGGATCTCGCGCTGAACGCAGTTCCCGGACCGCTCGTCCGTTGGGGCGTGCAGCAATACGATTTCACGGCAGTGCCCGACGAGGTCACCGGAAACACCGTCGTGTCGAGCGTCGCGCGCGGTGATGCGGATCTGGTGCTCGGCGGCGGCGTCGTTCGGTTCACAGCGGGCTTCCCGAGTTTGTCGCCGGTCATGTCGTTGACCCACGGCGTACACGGAATCGGGGACACGGTGACGATCAGCATCACCAGCAGTCCGGCCTCGATTCCGGACATCGATGTGTACGAGCAGATGATGCACGACGCGATCGACGAGGTGCGCGAAGCACTGTCGTGACGGCCTGATGTACTGGCTGCATGGGATTCACGCGCGCCGAACTGGAATCGTTCCGAGACGCCGAGATCGAGGATCTGATCGGGCCGGATTGTCGGCTGTTGTTCGTCGGTATCAATCCGGGACTGTGGACGGCGGCGACCGGCGCGCATTTCGCCAGGCCGGGCAATCGGTTTTATCCGGCGCTGCTGCGGGCAGGCATCATCGAGCGTGCGATCGATCCTTCCGCGGGTATGTCGGACGCTGATACGCAGCACCTGATCGATCGGGGAGTGGGCATTACCAATTTGGCGGTACGCGCGACGGCCAGAGCAGACGAGTTGACGGCGGAGGAACTTGCTGCCGGGGGACTGCGGGTGCGGGAGGTTGTGCGTGCGACAAAACCGAAAGTGGTTGCCTTTGCCGGAATCACCGCCTATCGAACTGCTTTCGGTGACAAACGAGCCAAGGCGGGGCGGCAGGATCAGGCTTTCGAGGGGGCAGCACTGTGGATTGTGCCCAATCCCAGCGGTCTGAATGCACACGAGACTGTGGAGACCCTGGCCGCCAAATACCGTTCTGCTGCAGCTGAAGCCGGAATTGTCTGACAAGAACTCTCAGTTCCGTTCGCCTGGAACGAAGTACGGGATAGAGTGGCCGTATGTCTGTTCTTTACAACATCTTTGTAGTGATTCATCTACTCGGTATGGCTGCCCTGGTCGGTAGCTACTTCACCGTCCTCAAGGCTCCTTCGATCACCGAGGTCATGGTGTGGGGTGCCAGGATGCAGTTCGTGTCCGGCCTGATCATCGTCGGGTTGGGCGAAGGCGCCCTGGACAAGAACTACATTCACGCGAAGATCGCTGTGAAACTTGTACTTTCACTGGTCATCGTGACGCTTGCCGAGATCACTCGGGCGAAGCAGAAGAAGGGACAGCCCAATCCGAATCTGGTGCACGTCGTCGGCGGGTTGTCGATCGTGACCGTTTTCGTGGCTGCGCTCTGGACCTGACCAAACACGAAGAAGAGCCCCGGCGATCGAAACCCGCCGGGGCTCTTTGCTGTTGACGTGTCTACAGACCCGGACGCTTGCCGATCGTCAGGGTCACTTCACCGGTGTGCGCAAAGAAGTCGTTGCCCTTGTCGTCGACGACGATGAAGGCGGGGAAGTCCTCGACGTCGATCTTCCAGACGGCTTCCATACCCAGTTCGGCGTACTCGAGGATGTCGACCTTCTTGATGCAGTCGAGGGCCAGACGAGCCGCGGGTCCACCGATCGACCCGAGGTAGAAACCGCCGTGCGAGTTGCAGGCGTCGGTGACCTGCTTGGAACGGTTTCCCTTGGCCAGCATGATCATCGAGCCACCGGCGGCCTGGAACTGCTCGACGTACGAGTCCATACGGCCGGCCGTGGTCGGGCCGAACGAACCGGACGCCATGCCGTCGGGCGTCTTGGCGGGGCCGGCGTAGTACACCGGGTGATCCTTGAGGTACTGCGGCATCTCTTCGCCTGCGTCGAGGCGTTCCTTGATCTTGGCGTGCGCGATGTCGCGTGCCACGACGAGCGGACCGGTCAAGGAGAGACGAGTCTTCACCGGGTGCTTGGAGAGCTCGGCGAGGATCTCCGACATCGGCTTGGTCAGATCGATCTTGACCGCAGCACCCTTGCCGGTACCCGAAATGCCATCTGTCTCTTCGTCGAGCTGAGCGTCCGTGACCTCGGGCAAGAAACGGCCCGGGTTGAATTCGAGCTGTTCCAGGAACACGCCCTCCGGGGTGATCTTGGCCTTCGCCTGTCGATCTGCCGAGCAGGACACCGCAATGGCGACGGGCAACGAAGCGCCGTGGCGGGGGAGTCGGACGACGCGGACGTCGTGGCAGAAGTACTTGCCGCCGAATTGTGCGCCGATACCGATCTTCTGCGTGAGCTCGAAGACCTTCTTCTCGAGCTCGTGATCGCGGAAGCCGCGACCCGTGATGGCGCCTTCGGTGGGCAATTCGTCGAGGTAGTGCGCCGACGCGTACTTCGCCGTCTTCATCGCGAACTCGGCCGAGGTACCGCCGACGACGATTGCGAGGTGGTACGGCGGGCAGGCTGCGGTGCCGAGTGAGCGGATCTTTGCCTCGAGGAACTGCATCATCGAGTCGGGGTTCAGGATCGCTTTGGTTTCCTGGTACAGGTAGGACTTGTTGGCGCTTCCGCCGCCCTTGGCCATGAAGAGGAACTTGTACGAGTTCTCGTGTCCGGCAGCAGTATCGGCGTACAGCTCGATCTGCGCGGGCAGGTTGTTGCCCGTGTTCTTCTCGTCCCACATCGTGATGGGCGCGTTCTGCGAGTAGCGCAGGTTCAGGCGCGTGTAGGCGTCGTAGACACCGCGGGCAATGGCCTTCTCGTCGTCGCCGGGGGTGAGCACGTGCTGCCCGCGCTTGCCCATGACGATGGCGGTTCCGGTGTCCTGGCACATCGGCAGAACACCGGCAGCGGCGATGTTGGCGTTCTTGAGAAGATCGAGCGCTACGAACTTGTCGTTGTTCGACGCTTCGGGATCGTCGAGGATGCTCGCCAGCTGCGTCAGGTGATCCGTGCGCAGGTAGTGAGAGATGTCGTGCAGCGCCGTTTCGGTCAGCAGACGCATCGCCTCCGGCTCGACCTGCAGGAAGGTACGGCCGTCCGGCCCCTCGACTGTCGACACCCCTTCGGTGGTGAGCAATCGGTACTCGGTGGTGTCATCACCGATCGGCAACAGGTCCTCATAGAGGAAGTCGGCCATCATCTCTCCTGAACAAGGGTGCGTGCGAAGGTCGCATTCAGGTTATCGTTGGGGGTTTCCTTCTCCGAATCGGGGCGGGTGTGAGCTGGAATTATCCGGATGCCACTGGCTCGATCAAGATACTTCGACCAGTTCGGAGAGCCCCACGCCGCGAAATTCGGCAAGTAATTCGGCTTGCTCGGTGACTGCTGCGCGGGCTGATCGTGACCACGTTTCCCACGGGGTGATCGCGACCTTCAGCTTCTTTCCGGACGCTCGTGGTCGCCACAGTCCGGTGATCTTGCCGCCGACCATCACCGTGCCCGGTCGCCCGAGGGTCGGCCATACCGTCTTCTGTGCGGCCGGATCGGGAACCAGGGTCTCCCGATCCTTGAGCTGTACATACGGATCGAAAGGCCCGAGTAGGCGCGTACTCGAATCGGAGGGGGAGCCGAGCAAGTCTTCGCGGTCCTGTTCGAGAATCCACCGCTTCTCGCCGTTCACCTCGATCTCCTCGGAATCGGTGGGCCAGTGGGCTTTGACGTCCTTGACCGGAGCATCGAGAAACGACGCGACGTGAGCAGGAGTCGCGGGGCCGTAGAAGCGCAGATACCCGCGAATCACGTCGAAGCGGGGATCGGCGTCAGAACCCGAGGCGGTGTAGGGGCGTCGACGCCAACCCGGAATGCGTTCGAGCACTGGGGGAGATGTGCCCGGCTGCAGCTCGAGGCCTGCCTGAAGCGCCGCGAGGCGGAACGGCATCTCGTACAGATGAGTGGCGTTGCACGGTCGGCAGAATCGCAAATAGGGCTCGGTCACTCGCGTGGTCAATTGCGCGGACATCTCGCCCTTGACGGTTGGTTTCGAGACGATGTCCCGCATCGCAGTAGCAACTGTTTGCAGGGCAGTCAGCGTCGCGATGCCGGCGGCCTTCAGCGGCCGGTTGGCGTCGTAAATGCGTTTGGCTGCATCGGCTTCACTGAACGGCGACGTGGCGACGGCGACGGCAGGCAGGTCGCGACGACGGTAATAGTGGGGAGCTCCGCGCAACGTCCAGGCAAGAGCGAGGTCAGTGGCGTCGACGCGTATGCCGCGGATCCTCAGTGCCCACGCGGCGCCGTCAGGCCCGGTGTTCTGAATCCCGAGGTCGAGAATGGCGCAATCGTTGTGATCGGCGTCACCGGAATGTGGCCTGTCGAGTTGATGGCGATGCCATCGGAAATTAGCTACCTGCGTGAGTGACGCTGCGCTAGACATGATTTCAGTTTACTGGTGGGTAACCGCAGGATTTGGGGCGGTTGATCGATGCGGCGGCAGAATCGGTCAAATTCGACCGATTGGCCGGAATTTTTTCAGTAGCAGACCTTATTAGTCGAAATAATCACCCCATTGTCAGAATCCTTTGCCAACTGGTCGTTCGTATGATTAATGTTACCCACGTCACGGATACATTACAGATGTGACGCAGCTGTCACAGCACTGTCGGGTGCTTTTTGGCAGCTGACCTCTGACCTCTCAAGGAGATTCACATGGGTTCAATGGAAGGAATTCTCGGCGCTGTTGTTCAGGGCCTGGGATCACTGTTCAGCGCTGACGGTCTGCTCAAGACCTTCATGGGATCGGTAGAGAGCATCTCCAAAGACCCCACCCCCTAATTCAGCGCGACTTTGCCACGCCCGCTCCGGGTGTAGTTACTTCAATTTCGACAAACTGCAGGAGGAAACTCATGGGATCTCTCGGTGAAGCCATCGGAAGCGTCAACAACCTCGGTCAGCGTCTCGTCGACGCACTGACCACGCTCAGCGGCGGCACGGTTACGCCCAAGTAAGCGTCGTCTGACGAGAAAGGCTCACGCACTCGGTGCG
>NZ_JBHTSW010000037.1:0-58785 GCF_042794945.1 Rhodococcus sp. NPDC056506
CTTCTTCTCCCCTCAAATACAACAAAAAAACTATAACCTTTTTGCCGGTTGGCTGCGCTTCCCAAATCCCCCCCCCCCCACCCCTCGGACGGTCCGGATTCTCGGTAGGCCTAACGGAACAGGTTCGCGACAAACGGAATCGTGTCGGCCTGCGATTCGACCAAAGCACCGCTGTGATCGGTGTTGTAGGTCTTGAAGGTGACCGGTTCACCGTTGGCGACCAACGCTGCCACCAGCGAAAGTGCCGACGGTGCAGGAACATCCACGTCAAGTAGACCCTGGCCGATGAAGATGGGGCGGTCGTATCCGCTCGTCGGCACACCCATGTAATCGTTCAACAGACCCTGGAAGTTCGGGATCTGACTGAGCGGGCGGGAGAAGATGTCACCGAGCACCAGATCCTTGGATGCCTCGTCCAAGTCTGCGGCGCAGAGCTTTTCGGCCGAGTCGACCTTTTCCCTGCCCAGTTCGTTGAGGTACGAGTTCAGGTCGATCTCGGGGTGCGCTTCGCGCAGGCCCGCGAGGATGTAGAGCGCGTACGAGGTCAAGCCGCCGCCGAGGGCGATGGGCGGGAAGCCCGGACCTGCAGGCAGGAGCGTCAACTCGATGTTGGCCGGCACGCCGGTACCCACACCGCCGCGATAGTCGAGAGAATCCCCACCGTATTCGGTGGCGTAGCGCGCCGTCGTGATGGCCGCACCGCCGCCCTGCGACTGCCCGACCACTGCCCACCGATTCGAGATGGTGGGGTCGATCACCCGAGCCGCCTTGACCGAGTCGACGACGCTGTGCGCCTCCACCTTTCCGTCGAGATACGGCATCAGTCCCGGTGTTCCCAGACCGACGTAGTCGGTGGCGACTACGGCGTAGCCCTCGGAGAGCCAACGCCCCAGGTAGGGGTAGTCACGCTCGGGCAGGCCTGGACCGACCAGCGAAGGGGCACAGGAATCGTCGAGTCCCGTGGTGCCGTGCGCCCACGCGATGACGGGCCACCCACCTTCCGGTGCCGGACCGGCCGGGACGTAGTAGGCGCCACTGCTCAGCGCAGGCCCGCCGTTGGAACCGATGGTCCAGTAGGTGAATCGCTTGGCGTCGGCGGTACCCGGAATCCACAGATCTTTCGGTAGCGGCTCACTCGACACCAGAGTGCCCGTGGCTTGCGACGCGCTCGGTGCCTGTGCGGACGCGATGGGCGCAGCAACGGCGGAGCCGATCGTTGCAGCACAGAGGGCTGCGATGGATATGCGTGCGAACGACTTCGACTGGAATTTCACGTCTGACGACTCCGGTTCGTGCGATGGGCGACCTCGTTGGACGCTATCGTAGATTTTGTTTAACCGATCGGTCAAGCAAAATTTTGCAGTTTGACAATAAAGACATGTCGAAATCCCGACCGTGACTCCGACCTAGCATCGAACCGGCAGCAGAAAGTAGGAGGATGGATCCATGGCCCACGTACAGCGCTTCGACCACATCGGCATCACCGTCGCGGACCTCGAATCAGCGACGGCGTTCTTCGTCGGACTTGGCCTCGAACTGGAGGGCACCGGATCCGTGGAGGGTGAGTTCGTCGAAACCGTCTGCGGTATCCCTGGAGCCAAGTGTGAAATTGCCATGCTGCGCCCTCCGGGCGAAGGGTCACGGCTGGAACTCTCGTCCTTCGTCACGCCCGACCACATACCCGGATCGCCTGCTCCGATGGCCAACGAGATCGGGCTGCGCAACGTGTCTTTCGAGGTGGGCGACCTCCAGGCGGCGGTCGACGCGGTGGCTGCAGACGGGTACGGGCTCATCGGCGGGATCGGTGAGTACGAGAACAGCGTGCGCATGGCTTACGTCCGGGGGCCTGAAGGGATCATCGTGTCCCTGTTCGAGCAGATCGCCTGAAGAGTCACGGCAATCGGACCGTCAGATCGCCTTCCACGAGCTGGCCAGAGCGCCCATCGCAGCCGCGAATTCGGCGAACGCCGCGTCGATTCTGACGCGGTCACCGGTGGTCACCAGATCGAGTGTCAACCCGCGAATCTGCGCCAACACGATCGTCGCGTAGCGATCAGCGCGATCGGGCGGACATCCATGCGCGAGCGCAGCATCTGCCAAACCACCCAACCAGTCCCCCACTACGTGTTCGAGAAACTCGCGATACCGCTCCGGATGCAACAACGCCTGTCCGTAGATCTCGAACATCAAGCGAAAGTTCGGCAACGATTCCGCTGATGTGCGCCCATTCCAGTAACTCGTCAACATCTCGACGATGTCGGTCCCGGACGAGATGTCGAGAGAGGAGCTGTCTCGCAGGGTGGCGACTACTTCGGTGAGCAGTTGTTCCTTCGAACCGAAATGATGGATGAGTGTCGCATGACTGATCCCCAGATCCTTGGCCAACGGCCTCATGGACAGTTCACCGACGCCGTTCGCCGTGACATACGCGGTCACCTGCTCGAGCAATTCGGCACGGCGATGCTGGTAACGCAGTTTCCGGCCGTCGATCGGCGTGCTGTCCTCCACCTGCAGGAGCCTACGCAGTATCGGAAACACAGCAGTATCGGAAACACAGCAGTACCGGAAACACAGCAGTACCGGTTACACGGTGACGTGCTGGCGATCCGATCGACTGATCGTCACTGCGGCGACGACAACACCGATCACCACACCGATGAGAGTGTCCGCGACGCGAGCCACTGCCGCTTCGGTCCCGATCGGAGCGCTGAAACCGATGAGGAGCAGTGCCATCGGGGTGACGGCCAGTGATGTCAGTGCATAGTTCTTGATCACGAGCAGCTCCGCAGCGGTTTGCAGAATCACGACCACGGCTACCGCTTGCCAGTAGCCGAGCGTCAAGGCGATGAGAGCAGCAGCGACGACGGCGCCACCGACATTTCCCACCAACCGCTGAATCCCACGCTGGACGGTCTGCTTGTAGTTCAGCCCCTGCATCGCTGCGATGGCACCCATCGACGCCCAGAGTGGATGCTCCAACCCGGCTCCCGCCGCGAGCCAACCGGCCAGAGCCGACGCTGCCACGATGCGGAGGGCGTTCATCCGCACCGGGCGCGAATACAGCCGATTCAATCCTTCGAGGAAATAGCCTTCGGGTGCGGCCAGGGTCTGTGCCGGCGCGAGGTCGTGTTCGATCATGCTGGAACGCTTGAGCTTCCGAAGCTCCTTCTCGTGCCGAGCAATGCTGCGAATCAGGGTGGCGTCGGCGTGCAACTGCCACTCCTGAACTGCCGCTTCTGCTTCGTCGAGCACTGCGACCAGTTCGCGTCCGTGATCGACGGTCGACTTGATTCGGCCACTCGACGCGATGACCAAGCGCGCGTTGGCAATCGATGCGAGTGCTGGGTCCACTCCGTCTTTGCCGGACTGTTCGAGGCGCCCGACGGCAGAGACGGCACGAGCCACTGCCAGGCGAGCAGGTCCCATCGGCAACACGAGTGCCGGAAGCATCGCGGCTATCCACCCGACCAGAACTCCGAGCGCACCGACAGTCACCAACCTCGCCAAATCATCGAAGCTGGAGGCATATCCGGCTGCACCGGTCGCTGCGAAGACGAGGATGACGGGCCCCGGCCCGGTGATCCGGAAGCCCGACATGAAGCAATACGATGCACCGGCAAGCAACGACAGGATGCCGATCTGCACCCATATCGGAACGCCCGCGACACCCATGGCGCCGCCGAAGGCAATAGAAACCACCAGTGCAGCGCCCACCATTGCCAGCTTGCCGGCCAACCGTGGATACGGCTCGTACCTGCCGAACGCGGCGCACAGCGCGCCCAAGGCCGCGAAGCCGGCCAATTCCCGATGCCCGAGCAGTCCGCCGACCACGAGGACTACGGCGGTGGCGAGCCCGACCCTGATCGCGGGGGCGATGGTCGCGTCGGCAGATCCGACGCGAAAAGCCGCTCGCCACGTCGCCCCGGAGACGGTATGTGCAATGGCTTCACTCGAATGAGTGAGACGGCTCGGCGTCCTGGCTGCGGTTTCGGTTCGGGTCACCCACCCAGCATACATTTATTTCACTAGTAAATTACTTGTGAAGTAATGTGAAATCTGTCGCTAAGATGGGGCCATGGGCGCGGCGAACAGATCCGAAGACGACTTCATCGACAAAGTCCGTCGCGAATGGAAGCGCGCCTACCCCGAGTTCGACACTGCTCCCGTCGAGGTGATGGGCCGGATCGCCCGCATCAACGCGCAGTCTCTCCACCAGCTCGACCGGGCGCTGGCATCGAGCGGAGTCTCTCGAGCCGAATTCGACGTGATGAGCGCACTCGCTCGCAGCGACCGTCCCCTGCGAGCGAGCGAGGTCACCGCCGTCACGATGGTCAGCGGCGCCGCCACCACAAAACACGCCGACCGCCTGGCCAAACTGGGCTTTGTCGAGCGCCAGCGTTTCGAACACGACGGGCGGGTGGTTCTGCTTCAACTCACCGATGCCGGTCGCGAACTGGTCGAGGCAGAGTTTCCCCGACGAGTCGAGCGAGACCGTCAGGTTCTGACCGGACTCGACGAGAGCGAACGAGCCCAACTGACGGCACTGCTCAAACGAATCTCACTCAACATCGACTCAGGCATCTGGGACTGACCTACTTCGGCAGCGGTACGTTCTGCAAACGCACCTGACCGCGTGCCACCTCTTTGCCCGATTCCGGATCGGTGATGACCACCGACCACAACTGCTGAACCCGTCCTTGCTGAATCGGGAGAGCTACGACGTCCACGCGCCCACCCGTGCGGGCGCGCAAGAAATCCGTTCCGTTGTGCACTCCGACGGCAAATTCGCCACGGTCCGCCACTGCGGCACTCGCCCCGATGCTCGCGGCCGACTCGACGGCAGTCGTGTAAACGCCGCCGTGGACAACGCCCCACGGAGTGTGGTGTGCCTCGGACAGATCGATGTGCCCGACAACCTTGGTGCCGGAGACCTCGTCCAGTTGCAATCCGGCGGCACTGACAAATCCGCTTGCTGCCTCGAGATTCAATTCCGTCATGTCGACCCCTCATCTGCTCGGTTGGATTTCTCGACTCACCTTCCGCCCCGAAATACGTGCCGTCAAGTGCTAAGTTGGATTTCCCAACTAAAGTCTTCAGCCAATAAGGACACAGACACGATGGCAGCAAAAGGACGTAACTGCTCCATCGCCAACGCCTTGGAGGTCGTCGGCGAGAAGTGGTCACTTCTGGTGCTCAGAGAAATCGTTCTCGGGCAACGACGGTTCGACGAGATCGCCGCGGGCACGGGAGCCAGCCGGGACATCCTCGCCGCGCGTCTGCGCACCCTTGTCGACGCCGACGTCCTCGCAAAGCGTCGGTACGAAGAACATCCGCCGCGCTACGAATACGTCGCCACCGAATCAGGGAAGGCGCTCTACCCGATCCTGATGGCACTCATGGAATGGGGAGACACCTTTGCGACGACAGGTCCGCCGCCAACCGTCGTCGAGCATCGTTGCGGTGAAATCATGCACGCCCAAGTTGTGTGCGCACACTGCAAAGAGCCGCTGGCCGCCAGAGACGCGCACGTAGTCGAACTCTCGCCACCTGCTCGATAGCGTCAACGTCCGGGTGGAAACCCGCCGGTTGCGATCGGACCCCACGAGTCGACGGTGACACGGATCAGGCTCTTGCCCTGCTTGCGCATGGCTTCGCGGTACTCGTCCCAGTCAGGATGATCACCGGCGATAGATCGGTAGTAGTCGACCAACGGTTCCACCGAATCCGGGAGATCGATCAACTCCGCGGTTCCGTTCACCTGGACGTAGGGACCGTTCCACTCGTCAGAGTGGATACATAGAGACACCGCCGGCGTCCGTCGAACATTCGCCGCTTTGGCCCGTTCCGGGTACGTGGAGATGACGATCCGACCCTCGTCGTCGACACCACACGTCACCGGCGAGATCTGCAGCTCGCCCGATTTCTTCACCGTCACGAAGGTGGCCCGATGGCGCGGCCTGACGAATTCGAGGAGTTCTGCAAACGACACACGATCTGCGCTGGCGATCTTGGACATGGCCTCAGCCTAATTCGATTTACGAGCTGACGCCTAGGGCATCTCGATGGTCTGAGCACGTGCGATCTCGCCGATTGCACGAATGATGTAGGCGCTCTGAGCTTTCTTCACTCCTGTGGACAAGCTCCCGATGACCAGGACCGCCGAACGCAGGTACGCGCCGTGCCCGATGCGGAACGAATCGTCTTCCAGATCCGAGATCCCGAGCGCCCCGGTGTAGACCGCGGCCAGTGCCTGCACGTCCAGATCCGGCAGCCACACGATCGTGGACTTGGCGCAAGTAGTCAGCGCATCCTGCACGTCCTCACTGGACAAGCCGTCCGGATGCGTGTCCTCGAGCAATTCGCGCACGATCGCCGCGTGAACGGAGCTGACCTGCTCGAAGGAGAGCCCGCGCAGTTCTTCGACGGCGGCGAGCAATCCGTCACGATTTGCCGCCCGGACCGCGACCAGTGCGTCGGCCGTGGCATCGGCGATGTCACGGGCCACGTTCGGCCAAGCCGTCGGCCAGCTCTGTTCGGGCGTCCGCTGTTCGGGCATCATCGTGGTGTCTCCTCGGTCTTCGCGTTCACGCGGAAGCCTGCCACAGCCCACCGACAGGCCAGACGATCCGTCAGCGCAGTCGCTCCAACAAAGACATTGCGTTGTGCGGCGCAAAGCCTTTCATGTCGTTGTCGAAGTAGACGTACACGTCGAGGTCCTCGTCCATCCAGTCCCGAAACCGCTTGGTCCACTTGTCCAGAGCGTCCTCGGTGTACCCACTCGTATACAGTTCCTTGTCCCCGTGCATCCGCACATAGACAAAATCGGTAGTAGGAGTGGTGATGCGGGGATACCTGCCGGCTGTGTCTGCGACGACAAAACCGATGGAGTGCTCGCGCATCAGGTCCACGGCTTCGTCGGTCTCGAAGCTGGCGTGCCGCGCTTCCACCGCGTAGCGAATCGGCACATCCCTCTCGGTCTGAGCGAACACTCGGTCTTCGGTGAGTTTGTCGTCGTGCTGTGCTGCCAGATCGGCTGCAGCCTGCGTGGTACGGGGAAGACCGTCGAAGAAATCCGCCAATCGCTGCGGTTCGAACTGCAGCGTCGGAGGTAGTTGCCACAGAATCGGCCCGAGCTTGGGGCCGAGGGCGAGTGTTCCGGCGGCAAAGAAGTTGGCGAGTCCGTCACGGGCGTCGAGCAGCCGTTTCATATGCGTGATGTACCGGCCGCCCTTGATGGCAAACACAAAATCTTCGGGAGTTTCACGGCGCCATTTGGTGTAGCTTTCCGGCTTCTGCAACGCATAGAACGAGCCGTTGATCTCGATCGACGTCAATCTCTCTGCGGCGTAAGACAATTCTTTGCGGTGAGCAAGACCTTTCGGATAGAAATCTCCGCGCCACGCGGGATACGTCCACCCGGAGATACCTACCCGAATATCTGCCATCGCTTCAGACTAAGCGGCACTCCAGTGTTTTACACTCCGTGTTTTCAAACTCCGGCACTGAGCGCGACGGATACCGGTACGACGGTCAGGCACACCACCGCGGCGACGAACAATGCGATCACGAGGCGACGGTCCCATTTTCCGCGAGCACCGCTGGCAGCCAGCATGAAGATCACAAAACCTACACACACGGACACGATAGTCACGATCACCGGAGTTCCAACCATGCCGTGATTGTCCCCTACCCATTGCCACCGAGCGCCCTACGGGTACACGATCGAAGTACCCATCCCGAGCAAGGAGTGGAAATGCCGAAATACCTCTGGCAAGTGACCTACTCGCCCTCCGGCGCCGCCGGCCTACAACAGGAGGGAGGCACTGCGCGACGCGACGCGATAACCCGAATGGTCGAAAGCATCGGCGGCACAGTCGAATCCTGCCACTTCGCACTGGGCGGTCACGACATGTTCGTGATCGGCAACCTGCCGGACGACGTCGCGGCCGCCGCATTGAGCATTCGTACAGCTGCGGCAGGTGCAGCCCGCTCGGAGTCGATCACACTGCTCACGCCGGAGCAGATCGACGAGGCAGTCAAGCGACCGACCGACTACCGCGCGCCGGGCAAATGACGTCGGAAGGAATAGATCCCGGCAGCGCCCGAGTTGCACCCGCTGTGACGGAGACTACGCAAACACCCGACCTTGGCACCTACGGAATCTGGCGAGGAGCGGCTGGTTTGCCGCCCGAACTGGGAACAGCGATCGAGAAACTCGGTTTCGGCACCATCTGGATCGGCGGCTCACCGCGGGCCGATCTACGGATCGCCGAGAAACTCCTCGATGCGACCGAGCACATCACCGTGGCAACCGGAATCGTCAACATCTGGTCCTCACCTGCGGCTGAGGTGGCGGAGTCCTATCACCGACTCGAAGCCGCACATCCGGGGCGATTCCTCCTCGGTGTAGGCGTCGGACATCCGGAGGCGACCGGTGACTACACCAAGCCGTACGCCTCGCTGGTGTCTTACCTCGACGAACTCGACGAGGCCCAGGTCCCGGAATCTCGCCGTGTCCTCGCCGCGCTGGGACCGAAGGTGTTGAAACTGTCCGCCGATCGCGCCGCCGGCGCGCATCCCTACCTGACTACCCCCGAACACACGGCCGAGGCTCGTGAAATCCTCGGACCCTCGAAGATTCTTGCTCCTGAGCACAAGGTTGTTCTGGAAACCGATCCGGAGAAGGCCAGAGCAATCGGACGTCCCGCCGTCGCCAACCCCTATCTGTATTTGCGCAACTACACGAGCAATCTCGAGCGCCTCGGTTTTGCACCCGAAGAATTGGCCAACGAGGGAAACGATCGCGTGATCGATGCCCTCGTTGCACGCGGTACCGCGAAGTCCATCGCCGATCGACTTCGCGAGCATGTCGCGGCGGGCGCCGATCACGTTGCGATCCAAGCACTTCCTGCCGAGGGTGATCCGCTCGCGACCTACGAAGCACTGGCCGCCGAACTCTTCGGCTGACCGGACAACCCTTGACTTGGATAAGTCATGTCCGAGTATACTTGGACATGACTTATCCGAGTAAAGGAGAAAATCATGAAGATCGTCATTTTCGGGAGCGGGCTCATCGGAAGCCAGGTCGCCGCCAAGCTCACTGACGCCGGGCACGACGTGAAGGCACTCGGTCGTGCCGACGGGATCGACATCACCACCGGCACAGGTATCGCCGAAGCCGTCGAGGGCGCCGACGTCGTGGTGGACCTGACCAATTCCCCGTCCTGGTCGGACGAAGACGTCTTGGCCTTCTTCCGTGACGGAACCGGCCACATCCTCGCCGCCGAAGAGAAGGCCGGCGTCGGGCACCACGTCATTCTGTCCATCGTGGGTGCCGATCGACTGCCCGATTCGGGGTACATGCGAGCCAAGATCGCCCAGGAAGACCTGGTCAAAGCGGGCCCGATCCCCTACACGATCGTCCGCTCGACCCAGTTCTTCGAGTTCGTCGCCGGAATCGCCGACGCGGGAACCACCGATTCTGGAACCACCGACGGCGCTGTCCACGCAACGCCGGGACATCTGCAACCCATCGCGTCTCGAGACGTCGTTTCTCACGTCGCCGAGGTAGTGACCGCCGCGCCGCAAAACGGCACGGTCGAGATTGCCGGGCCCGAACCGCTGGGCATCGACGAACTGGTCCGGCGCCTGTTCCTCGTCACCGGCGACAAGCGTTCGGTGATCTCCGATCCCGAGGCCGGCTACTTCGGCGCGAAACTCGACAACTCGGCACTCACCCCGACACCCGGTGCAGATGCATGGATTGCGCCGACAACATACGACGCGTGGCTTGCCGAGAAGGCCTGACGTTCACCCTCGACCGATGTCCGACCCGCACCGCTTTCCGCGGCGTCGATAGAGTCCAATCATGAAGCTTTCCGGAGGCGTGGAGTGGTCACTCCACTGCTGTGTGGTTCTCAGCCAGGCCGAGGGGCCGGTACCCACAGCCAGACTCGCCGAACTTCACGGGGTGTCGAAGACGTACCTGGCGAAGCATCTGCGAGCGCTCGCGCACGCCGGTCTGGTCAATCCGACCGAGGGCCGAGACGGTGGGTACGTTCTCACCCGGGCTCCCGAGAGCATCACGGTTCTCGACGTCGTACAGGCGGTTGACGGCACCGAACCTGCTTTCCGGTGCACGGAGATTCGGCAGCAAGGAATCCTCGCCGCTCCGCCCGAGCAGTGCCGTTCCGCCTGCGGAATAGCCAAAGTCATGGCTGACGCCGAAAAAGCCTGGCGCGCATCACTGTCGGGGGTCACGATTGCCGATCTAGCTGCAACCCTGGACCTTCCGGCCCTCAGAAAGATCCTGACGGAACCGATCTCGCCCTAGAGTCGTCTACGCTTCACGATGCATTAATGCGTCTTTCAACTATCGGGTACCTTGTTCGGGGATCAAATCTTGACGAAGAAACCTCCGGGAATTTTCGCAAGATCTCGGAGGGGGTTTCATGGGAGTCAGTGGCGCTGCGGGGTTGGGGCAGAATATCCGTCAGACAACGGGACTGTTGCGTCGCTGGTGGTCCCTTGCGTACGACGGCGAGTGGTTCCCCAGGTTTCTGGCTGCTCGATCGATGCTGGGGACAGCCAGGGTCGTCGTCACCTTCTGGTGTGCGGTGTTCGTCGCACTCGCCGTTCTGGCTCAATTCGTGAAGGGCGGCGCGACCGAAGTCCCTGAACGACTCGCTGCTGGGACAGCATGTGTGATCGCGCTGTACTGCATGATTCGTTGGTCGTTCGGACGATCCTGGCCGAGCCACCGACAATCCGTTCGATTCATTGCGCTCACCAACATCTATTTGTCGTTGATCCTGCTCGCCGGAATCCATGCGAGCTTCCTGGCACTGACCGGTGCTGTGCTCTTCGTGGTCGTCGCGAACTATTCGTCGGTGTTTCACAGCCCCCGGATAGTGACTGCGCAGATCGCCGGCGCACTGCTGGTCGTAGCCCTACTGACAATTCGAGCGGTCACCGATCCGGATACCGATTCCTCGCTGTCGGTGTCCACTGGATTGGTCATCGGGTGTGTTATCGCCTCAGCCGCGATGACCGTGCATTTTCTCGTCCTGTATTTGACCGACGATGCACGACACGCTTGGCGAGATCCGCTCACCGCTGCCCTGAATCGGCGTGGGCTGCACAATGTCTGGCACCAGCTGTTCGATGTCGATGAACTCCGGGGACACGTAGTCCTTGCGATAGTGATCGACGTCGATTCGTTCAAGAGCGTCAACGACAAACTTGGTCACGCCGAAGGCGATCGGATGCTGGTGACCGTGGGACGACGATTGAACTCGGCCGTCGGAGAGATCGGGCTGGTGGCGCGGACGGGCGGCGACGAGTTCGTGATTCTCATGCCTGTCGAGCCACGTCGCATCGAAAAAACCGTGGTCGACATCCACAACTCGATATCGCGGCCCGCCGGCCGACAGTCGATCTCGGTGAGCGTCGGCGCCAGCGTGTGGCTGTCCTCGACAATCCCGGACGCTTCGGGAACCATCGATCGCATACTTGCCGACGCCGACAACGCGATGTATCGGGCCAAGCGACGAGGTGGAGACCAGGTAGCCTGGGCGGTAACGCATCTGAGCTGAATCAGCACGTCACATACCGATCGACTTCTAGAGCGACGCTTCGCTGTCGTGCGCCGGATCCAATTGATCCTGGGTAGCCGCCCAACTCGCCAAGAGTTTGAGGGCATCAGCCGTCGGCGTCCCAGGCGCTGCGGTGTAGACCAGCAGTGTCAGCCCGGGATTGGACGGCAGTTCCATCGCCTCGAAGTTCAGTTCCAGGTCACCGACGACGGGGTGGCGAACCTTCTTGAAACCCGTCCGATGAAAGCGCACATTGTGTTTCGCCCAACGAGTGCGGAATACCTCACTGCGGGTGGCAAGTTCACCGATGAGCTCGGTCAGCGCCTTGTCGTGCGGATTGCGCCCCGCTTCCGAGCGGAGCATCGCGGCGATGTCGTCCGCCGCGCGCTCCCAATCCACGAAGAAGTCTTGCGACGCCGGGTCCAGGTACACGAAGCGGGCGTTGTTCGCCGGCCTACGCGGATCAGCCAGGACCGGCGAATACAGCGCGCGCGCCATGCGATTGGCCGCCAGCATGTCGTGCCTGGCATTACGTACCCACGCCGGGGCGTCGGTGATGGCGTCGAGTATCTGCTGAATCGCCGGGCTCACGCCCTTGGGCGCCGGCCGCTTTCTACTCGGTGCGCCGGCACTGGCAGCCTTCGCCAGGTCGTACAAGTGGGCAGTTTCGGCCTCGTCAAGTTGTAGTGCTCGGGAGAGGCTTTCGAGTACCGAGTCCGACGCTCCAGCCAGATTTCCGCGCTCCATGCGTACGTAGTAGTCGATGCTCACACCGGCGAGCAAAGCGACTTCCTCACGGCGCAATCCCTTGACTCTACGGTTTCCACCGTAGGCCGGCAGTCCTGCCTGCTCGGGTGTGATGCGAGCACGACGGGAGCTGAGGAATTCGCGAATCTCGGCTCGGTTGTCCATGCAGTTCACGTTACTCGAGCGGCGAAGACCGAGGGAGGTACTGCCGTTACCTGGAACAACAGACACTCCCGCGCCCGCGAGGCGCCGCGTTGACTGATTGCAGTCGACCGGTTCACGCAGAAACGTCGACCCAGAAGCACGCAACACCAGAAGCAAGAGGGGACACCATGCGAGCAACCATCATGTACGGCGCCGGAGACGTTCGAGTCGAGACCGTGCCGGATCCAGTACTTCAGCAGCCGACGGACGCGATCGTACGGGTCGTCAGGGCCTGCGTCTGCGGCTCTGACCTGCACCCTTACCACAACATGCCGGCCACGCCAGGCGGTTCCCCGATGGGCCACGAGTTCGTCGGAGTGGTCGAAGAGACAGGTCGGGAGGTGTCCACGTTGAAGAAGGGCGACTTCGTCATCGCCCCCTTCGCCTGGTCGGACGGGACGTGCGACTTCTGCCGCGAAGGCTTGCAGACTTCCTGCCGACACGGCGGATTCTGGGCCGGAAACGGGATCGGAGGCGGGCAGGCGGAGGCCATCCGCGTGCCGTTGGCAGACGGCACCCTGGTCAAGGCACCGGTGGGCGAGGATTCCGAACTCCTGCCGTCACTGCTGACGCTTTCCGACGTCTTCGGCACCGGCTATCACGCGGCGGTCAAGGGCGGCGTCAACCAACGCACGACGGTCACGGTCATCGGAGACGGAGCAGTGGGCCTGATGGCAGTGCTCTCCGCCAAACGCCTCGGTGCCGAGCGCATCATCCTCATGGGGCGCCACAAGATCCGCACGGACCTCGGCCTCGAGTTCGGAGCAACCGATGTGGTTGCCGAACGTGGCAACGAAGGCATCGAGAAAGTCCGTGAACTGACCGGCGGGGACGGTACTCACGTCGTTGTCGAAGCGGTAGGTCATATGCCTGCCTACGAGCAGTCACTCGGAGTTGTCCGACCGGGCGGCGTCATCAGCCGAGTCGGAGTACCCCAATACGAAGAAGCTCCAATCGGATTCGGGACACTCTTCGGGCCCAACATCACTCTCACCGGCGGACCGGCTCCCGTTCGCGCGTACATCGAAGAACTGATGCCCGACGTTCTTGACGGAAAGATCCAGCCGGGCAAGGTCTTCGACCGCACCGTCGGACTGGACGACGTTGCGGAAGGCTACCGAGCCATGGATTCCCGTGAATCGCTGAAGGTCCTCGTCCGCCCGTAATCCACCACCTGTGAAGAAGAAGCGCGTGACTCACACTGCCGACAACCCGGCCGCCGGTCGAATCAAATCCACCGCGATCCTGGCGATCATTCTGATCAGCTATTTCATGATCCTGCTCGACAATTCGATCATCTTCACCGGTCTACCCAGCATCCACATCAGCATGGGTTTCTCGGCGACCGGTCTTTCCTGGGTCCAGGACGCCTACACCCTGGTGTTCGGCGGCCTTCTCCTGCTGGGTGCTCGTCTCGGGGACATCTTCGGTCGTCGTCGCGTATTCGTCTCCGGGCTCGCGATTTTCGCGATTGCGTCGTTTCTCGTCGGCATCGCACCAAACGGGTGGTGGCTCATCGCGGCACGCGCTCTCCAAGGCGTCGGAGCTGCGGTGGTGGCCCCGGCGTCGCTGTCACTGTTGACCGCCAGTTTCCCACCCGGCCGGGAGCGAACGCGCGCTGTTGCCTGGTACGGCGCTGCAGCAGGGATAGGCGCCAGCCTCGGACTCGTGATCGGTGGTGCCCTGGCCGACTGGGTGTCATGGCGCGCAGGCTTTTTCATCAACGTTCCGATCGGTATCGCGATGATCGCGCTCGCTCCCCGGTTCATTCCGGAAACCGAGCCGAACACCGGACGTTTCGATGTGACCGGCGCCGTTCTCGCCACACTCGGCATGACCGCACTCGTCTTCGGCACCGTCAACTCGGCCGAAGCGGGGTGGACCTCACCGATCACTGTTACGACCCTGGCGACTGGGGCGACACTTCTGATCCTGCTCTTCCTCAACGAAGCGCGTGCGGAACAGCCGATCATGCCGCTGAGATTGTTCCGTAGCCGAGAGCGATCCGGTGCCTACGCCGCCCGAATGCTCTATCTGGGTGCCATGATCGGATTTTTCTACTTCACTACTCAGCTACTCCAAGGTGTTTTGGGCTTCAGCGCGTTCCAAGCCGGCGTCGCCTTCTTCCCGATGACGATCGTCAATTTTGCTGTGGCGATGCTTATTCCGCGACTGACGCCGCGATTCGGCAACTCCGCGCTTCTTTCGGTTGGCATTGCCGTTACTCTCGCCGGCATGGGCTGGCTCAGCCTGGTCCATCCCAACAGCTCGTATCTCACTGCGATTGCGCTTCCGATGTTCTTGATCGGCGCCGGGCAGGGGTTGGCATTCGCGCCACTGACCTCCGCCGGTATCTCCGGAGTACAGGCCGAGGATGCAGGTGCCGCATCAGGATTGGTCAACACTGCCCACCAACTGGGCAGCGCTCTCGGGCTCGGCATCATCGTCGCGGTCTCGGCAGGAGCCGGATCCACTGCCGACGACGCTGCAACCGCACTCACCGATCACGTGTCAACGGCTCTCACCACAGGAACCGTCCTGCTCGCCGCTTGTCTCGTCATAGTTCTCGCACTGATCGTCCCGGCTACGAGAACGCGAAGTACCACACAGCAATTCGAACCGGAGAAAGGAACCAGAGATGTCGCACTCGTGGACCGAGGCTGAACTGACCAAGATCGGCAGTGCCGAGGAATTGCAGATCTCCTCGTTCCGCCGCGACGGCACCGCGAGGCCGTACGTCACCATATGGGTTGTTCGGGCCGGCAACGAGTTGTACGTGCGCTCGGCATACGGAACCGACAACCCTTGGTTCGTCCGAGCAACGGCAAGCGGAACGGGCCGAATCCGAGCAGGAGGAATTGAACGGGACGTCTCTTTCGAGGCCGCCACAGCGGATGCCCACTCCGTGATCGACTCCGCCTATCACACCAAATACGACCGCTACGGCCCACAGATTGTCGGCTCCGTGACCGGGCCGGAGGCCGCGCCCAACACAATTCGACTTGTTCCGCTGACGCAGAACTGAACTCACCCTTTCGATCCCGAGGAGAACTCATGGAAATCTTGACGCCCCAGCCCACCAGCAAGGCACCCGGCGACTGGTTCACCGGCGACGTCTGGTGGGACGTCATCTACGCCGGCCAGGAGCCGTCGAGGATGCGCGCCAACATGGTTCGCTTTGCACCGTGTGCGCGAACCGACTGGCATTCACATGCCCTCGGGCAGACCCTCCACATTGTCTCCGGCACCGCGCTGATTCAAGCTCGCGGCGGCGAGATCATCGAAGCGCACCCGGGCGAGACCGTCTATACCCCGGCGGGAGAAGAACACTGGCACGGCGCGGCACCAGATCGTTTCATGAGCCACCTCGCACTGTGGGAAGGACCCGGCGACGGTAGCGCCGAAACCACGTGGGGCGACAAAGTCACCGACGAGGAATACAACGGCCTCCGCGCCAACCGTCGCTGAGACCGGATAAGTCTCAGATACGTCGCATCACGGAAACAACCTTGCCCAAGATGGCCGCTCGGTCGCCGTCGATGACGCTGTACGCGGGATTGCGAGGCTCGAGATACACGTGACCGTCGCGGCGCCGGAGCACCTTCACGGTGGCCTCACCGTCGATCATCGCGGCAACGATCTCACCGGAATGGGCCTCGTCCTGGCGCCGCACCACGACGACGTCACCGTCGCAGATTGCTGCGTCGACCATCGACTCACCACGCACCCGAAGACCGAACACCGTGCCGGAACCGACGAGCTCGCGAGGAAGCGCGAGTACCTCGTCGGTGTGCTCTTCCGCGAGGATCGGCGCGCCGGCGGCAATGTCGCCGACCACTGGAACCGTCACGGTATTCGACGACGACTGTTCCTTCGCGCCCACGAGGAAAGGCCGCACGTCCAACTGCCGAGCCATGGCCGCTCCCCGGCGGAGGAAGCCCTTCTCCTCGAGGCTCTTGAGGTGCTTGGACACCGTCGATGTCGAGCGCAAGCCAACCGCGTCTCCGATCTGCCGCGTGCTCGGCGTGCACCCGTTGGCAGCAACGAGATCCCGGATGGTCATCAGAATCTGCTGCTGGCGGAGCGGCAGGGAGGAGGCGTCGAGGCCACCGAACATGTCGAGATCGTCGTAATCGGTCACGACGAGAATCGTAGTGAGAGGTCCCGACATCTCGGCCAGGCAGGGAGGCCGGGAAAGAAACAGCGGTCACAGTTTGTTTCCCGAGCAGCACATGGCACGCTGGGCTGATGGAGCCCCTCGAACCGATGCGTCCAGTGAGCGTCCCCGCAGATACCCATACTTCGACGCCGATCTGGAAGACAGCGCCACTTGCGATGGGAGCGACATGCTTTGTGGCTTATGCCATGTTGTCGACGCGGTCGGGGGCCGGCTCGATAGCAATCGGAGTCGCCATGGCCGTCGTGGGCGTTGCACTTTACTTCGCATCGGTCGGACGGACGCTCAGAGAAAACTCGGGCAGGCGTGTACCGGTACTGGGAACCCCACCCGTGTCGCCCCGTGACGTCGATCTGCTCGCCGGGGCCGGGACGCCGTTGATCATGGGCGGATCGTTGCTGGCCATACGAGCAGCGGGATGGACCTGGGCCTACCTCTACCTCGGACTGCTTGCCGTAACCATGGTCGCTGCCTATGTTCTTCCCGTCGTGGTGCACAACCGACGATTGCGGAAGCGAACTCACCGATCACAGACCCCGTGACGCGATCGGGTACGTCGACGCAACATCTCCAGCACATTCGCCGACGTCCCCAGTGGTGCGACCGGTTCGCCTCAGGTGGAGTCGACTATGCGCTGGCGACCTTGTTGCCAGGTACGACGGAAGTGTCGACCTTACTGAACTGCAGCACACCGTCTTCGATCTCGGCGTCGTGCATCAGCTTGCGGTCGCGGTAGTAGTTGTTGACCACTTTCCACGCGCCACGGGCACCCTGGCGCGGCATTTCTCCGTCGCCACGCTGAATGTAGCCCGAGGTCAGCGCTCCGCCCATGAGAGATTCTTCGGCGAAGTCCTCGGGTTCGGCGTGAACCTCGAAAGTCGTGTAGCTGCGCTTACGCATGATCTTGAGTACGCGACACAGATAGGACGCGGCGAGGTCGGCCTTGAGCGTCCAGGATGCGTTGGTGTAGCCGAGAATCATCAGGAAGTTCGGAATGTCGGAGTAGAGAACACTCTTGTAGGCGACTGTCTCGTTGAGCTTGACCGGCTCGCCGTCGATGCTCATGGCCGCCCCGCCCAGGATCTGCACGTTCAAGCCGGTCGCCGTGACGATGATGTCGGCCTCGAGTTCGAGACCCGACTCGGTCACGATGCCATTCTCGGTGAACTTGGCGATACGGTCTGTGACGATGTCGGCCTTGCCGCTCTTGAGCACCTTGAACAGGTCTCCGTTGGGAACCACGCACAGACGCTGATCCCACGGGTTGTAGCTGGGGGTGAAGTGACGCAGGTCCACGTTCTTGCCGAGTTGCAAGCGGATCTGGGTGAGGAACAGCTTCTTCGCCAGCTTCGGGTTGGTACGTGAGAGCTGAAAGCTGGCGCGTTGCAGTGCGATATTGCGGGCTCGACCGATCTTGTACGCGATCTGGTCGGGAACGCGTGCGAGCTTGAGACCTTTGGCAACCGGGTCCTCGGACGGCAGTGCCTGGATCCACGTGGGCGAGCGCTGCAGCATGGTGACGTGACCGGCAGTGGGGGCCATCGACGGGATCAGGGTGATCGCGGTGGCACCGGACCCGATGACCACGACCTTCTTTCCGGTGTAATCGAGATCCTCGGGCCAGTGCTGTGGGTGCACGATCTGACCGCGGAAGTCATCCTCACCGGGGAAGGCGGGGCGGTAGCCCTTGTCGTAGTTGTAGTAACCGCAGGCGCCGACGAGGACATTCGCGGTCCACGTCTCGGTCTCTCCGGTGGCCTCGATCAGGACGGTCACGGTCCACTGAGCAGTCGCACGATCGAAGTCCATTGCCACGACCTTGCGGCCGAAGTTGATGTGGTCGGTGACGCCGTATTCCTTGGCAGTTTCCTCGACGTAGTCCCGGATGCTGGAGCCGTCGGCGAGCACTTTGGTGCCGATCCACGGACGGAACCCGAATCCGAAAGTGAGCATGTCGGAGTCCGAACGGATGCCTGGGTACTTGAACAGGTCCCAGGTGCCACCGATATTTTCCCGGCGCTCGAGGATCGCGTAAGTGCTTCCCGTCTGCTCCCGAATGAGGTGACAAGCCGCGCCGATTCCGGACAAGCCAGCGCCGATGATCAGTACGTCAACATGCTGCGGCATGGAGGAAACTCGTTTCGTAGGTCGTCGCGAAGCTACATCTGGCGTCGGCGGTGGCCGAGAACGATCGGTCGTTTCAGGCCGGGTTCCCTACGGTCAGCGCCAGTAACCAGAGTATGTGCGACTTACGGTAACAGTCAATATCTCGACCCGACTCGATATCGACGTCGGACACGAGGCCTAGCAGAATGTCCACCCACAAATAGCCGACGGAGTGAAGTAGGAAGTCGATAATTAAGGCATGAACGAGATACAACCCCACAACCTCGAACGAGAGCGCTGGCGCACTCTGCCAACTCCGCCGTCGACCGAGTTGATCGAGATGGTCGGGGACGGACCTTCCAGCGCAGACTTCGACCCTGTTGAACCAGTGGCACAACAGGGGTGAGACTGTCAGGACATTCCGGTATCTCGCAGCGTGATGTTCAGCCTTCCTGATTGCAGACCGATGCCCGGAAGAGAACTTCCTGCAATAACTTTCGGCACACCGTGATACGCGAACCTCGACTCTCCGCCGAACACGAAGAGATCACCCGAGTGCAATTCGACGTCGGTGTACGGCTTGTTCCGGTTCGCGGAATTCCCGAACCGAAAGACACAACTCTGCCCGACGCTCAGTGAGACGACGGGAGCGTCGCAGCGTTCGTCCTTGTCCTGGTGCATGCCCATGCGAGCGCCCTCGTCGTAGAAGTTGATCAGCGCGGTGTCGGGTGCGTAGCTCTCCCCCGCACGCGGGTCACCGTAGGCAGCGGCAACTGCGGTGCGGCCGAGGTCGGCGAGCCAGTCGGGTACCGCTGCGACAGGCGCACCGTTCACGTCGTCGGCCGTGCGGGTGTACTTGTACGGCTGCCAATGCCAACCGAGACAGACTGTCTGCACCGACATCTTGTGCCCACCTGGGACAACAGCGGACCGCATCGGTACGGGTGCGGTTGCCCACCGTCTGCACTCGGCCACCAAGGTGCGTTGCTGTTCAACGCTGAGCCAATCCGGAACGAGGATCGCCCCTGGCGCCACTTCCAGTCGTGGCCGAGGAATCAGAGCGTTCATGGTTTCCACGCTAATCGGTCCCGAGGCATTGACACCCTCCACATCGGCTCGTATCGTAATCAACAGATTGGTTGATAAAGGAGATGGTTGACAAGTGATCGTGGATCCAGGGGCAGACGAGCGTCTCGACAAAGCGTTCATGGCGCTCGCCGACCCGGTACGACGGCGGATCATCGCCCGCCTGAGTAGCGGCCCCCAAACGGTCAACGAGTTGGCCGAGCCGTTCGAGATCACCAAACAGGCTGTCTCCAAACATATTCAGGTACTCGAAGCCGCTGGTTTGGTCACTCGCAGCCGCGACGCCCAGAGGCGGCCGGTACATCTCAACGCCGCAACTCTCGAGGCGTTGACGGCCTGGATCGACCGCTATCGACTGATCCACGAACAACAGTTCCGCAAGCTCGATCACCTACTCAGCACCACACAGAAGGAGACTTAGCCATGGCTACCACCAATCCCGTCACCATCACGGCTCCTGAGGGCGTGCCGTTCATCGACATCACCCGCGAGTTCGACGCACCCGTCAGTGCCGTCTTCGCGGCTCATTCGAATCCCGAACTGGTCAAGCAGTGGCTCGGCCCCAACGGATACGAGATGGAGATCGACGAATACGAGTTCGTGAGCGGCGGTCGATACAAGTACGTCCATCGGAACCCCGAGGGCGAAGAGTTCCGGTTCAATGGTGTATTTCACGTCGTTCGCGAGAACGACTTTGCCATCCAAACCTTCGAATACGAGGGATTTCCCGACGTCGTCAGCATCGAATCGATCACGTTCGAGGATCTGGGCAATGGACGCACCCGCCTCTCCGGCCATTCCGTGTATCCGAGCCTCGAAGCGCGGGACGGAATGATCGAGAGCAATATGGAACTCGGCGTCACCGAAGGTTACGAACGCCTGGACAAGATCGTCGCGCAACTCTGACCACCTGTTTGCCCGAACCTCCTCAGCGAAAGGCAGTTTCATGGACTGGACCCTCGAAGTAGTCATCGTTCCCGTCAGCGACCTCGACCGCTCCATCGAGTTCTACCGTGACAAGGTCGGTTTCGATCTCGACCACCACACCGTGAACGAACACATGACGATTGCTCAGCTCACTCCGCGTGGTTCGGGTTGCTCGATCGTCATCGGCAACCTGCCGTCGCAAACCGAGATGGCCCCTGGTTCGTTGAAGGGATTGCAGTTGGTAGTGGCCGACGCTGCAGCGGCTCGGCAGGAGCTCATCGACCGCGGCGTCGATGCCAGTGAGGTCACCGTCTTCGACGAGCGTGACGGTGGCACCTTCTTCGGATTCGCCGACCCGGACGGTAATACCTGGGCTGTCCAGCAGCTGAAGGTCCGCGGCGACAAGCCGCTCATTCCGAAGGAGTACCGCGACCGCTTCGGCGCGTAGAACCCGCCTTCCACGCTGCGTAGTCTTCGGGCATGCAGACAGCGCAGGGGCGATAGCCGGCCGCAATCGCGGTCGGCTCGTCCGCGAAGAACACCCGACTGGCGACATACCCACCACGCGCGATTGCCTGCACAGCCCCTCGACAGTCGAGTCGGCCGTAGATCTTCGTTTTCCTATGCCCGCCAAGCGCACCGGGCGTCGAATTCTCGTAGGGTTTGTTGCGAGCGTCGCGGAGAATGTACGTCTTACTCGGCATCATGAAGCACCAATCCCAATGTTCGACGCGTGCCGGAGTGCACCACGCTGACACCATGTCGCACAGGGGCTCTGGACCACCCACGCGAACTCTGAACCGGCCGATCCCGCGTGGTGAAGATCAACGCGTGACCTCGTTCGAGTACCGTGACAGTCCCTTTCGACTGGGCGCGCGGCCGCTGTTCGACGAGCAAGAACTCTCCCCCGGCGTGATCGATCCGAGGTCTGTCGAGCCCGATCACCACCTGTAAGGGAAACACCAACTCTCCGTACAGGTCCCGATGCAGTGCATTCCAGTCATCAGGGCCGTAGGACAGGAGAATCGGAGTAGGCCGATTCTGGCCGGCGCCGTGGCATTGATCGATCCATTCTTCGAAAGTGTCCGGCCACGGTGCGCTGTCCCCCAGCTTGAACGCCCACTCTCGCGCGATCGGGAGAAGTTGCCGGTAGAAAGCCGCTCGCATAGCGGTGATCGGCTCGGGGACCGGATCACCGAAGTATCGATACTCCCCTTGACCGAAGCGGTACCGAGCCATGTCGATCGTGCTTCGAAATCGGTCGACGTCCGAGTACCAGGAAGCGATTTCGCGACACTCCGATTCGTCGAGTAGCGGTGTCGTCTGTGCACACCCACTGGAGTTGATTCCCTCGATCAGCGCAGGCCAATCGAGGGAATCAACTCGAGCAGACAGATCGGTGAAAAGGTCCATACGTCGTAGACGACGCGGCAGTCAGGAATGTGAGAATGCCAGCAGTTGGTCAGCCAAAGTGTTGTACGTACGGGCGATCCCGGCATAACTGAGCACTGGTTCCGGATTCCAGGTGCCGATCTTCCCCGCCTTCACCGCAGGCAGGTTGGACCACGCAGGATTGGTGCCGAGCGTATCCAGTTGCAAACTCGACGGACGATCGTCGAGGAAGATCATGTCGGCCGGATAGTGGTCCGCCATCTCCCAGGCCAGCTTCTCGACGTAGACCGACGATCCCTCTGCTGGGTCGACGACGGCAAGACCCAAACCCGCCAGGTCTGCGAGGATCGGAAATCCGGAACGACTGACTCGAATCGTGTCCGGATCTGCGGAGGCGAATAGTACGGGTGAATTGTTCAGTGAAGAAGCAACTTCGGAGATCCGCTGGCGCGCAGCGTCGTAGTCCTTTCGCTGAGCGTCCATATCCAGGTCTGCTCCGAGTTCCACGGCCAGTTCCACGATCTCTTGCACGGTTCGGTCGATGGTTCCTGCTGCCGTTTCCACGAACAGTACTGTCGACAAGCCCTTCACCGCATCCAAGTTCGCCTCGTCGAGTAGAGCCGAACCACGCAACTGAGGGACTATGACGACGTCCGGCTCCAGCGCAGCGATCTTTTCGAGTTCCACCTGTCCCCAGAGCTGCCCGACCATGTCGGTCTTCGAGAAATCCAAGTTGCCGGAGATGCTGGTGTCCGTCGATCCCGGCGATCGTGTGAGCGCTCCGAAAACACCGACAGGCACCAGTCCGTAATCCCACAGAGCACCCGCGATTCCGGTGTAGGTGACAAATGTTCTCGGCGGTGAAGCCAACTCGATCAGGGTTCCGCGATCATCGGTGAAGGACCAACCGGCATCGCGTGTGCCGCCGGCATCTGCGCCGGAGCGTGAGCACCCGGCCGCTGCCAGCGCAGCAGCCAATCCTGCTGCTGCGCCGAGGAACCTGCGACGATTCCAGTCCATCTCGAGACGCCTGTGCGGTCGTGGAGTGAGCAGCGTGGTCATGTGTGTGCCCTTTCGGCGATTGGTTGAACTGTTGCAGGAGTTGACGAGCGAGAAAAGAGAAGGATCGATCCAAAACCCGTGAGTATTCCGACGCCGGCGCAGAAGACCAACGGCCACAGCAGAGCAAACTCGTCCGATCCGGCGAAGAGCGAGCCGCACAAAGCAATTCCGACTGCGAGCCCGAATTGGCGCGACGAGTTGGCTGTGGCCGAAGCCGTCCCGGCGCGCTCTGCCGGAGCATCCGACATCGCGGCACCTGGCAACACCGGCGACACCATGGCTGAACCGACACCCGTCAGAATCAGTCCGGCGATCAGCGCCGGCCAGATCGGCGCGATGAGAACGTACAACATTGCCAGGCAACCGATTCCGCAGAGGACCGTCCCGAATCCAAGCGAAAATCGAAGATCGACTCGCTGAAGCCGTGATCCACCCAGTGCTGATACGAAGACAAAAGCGAGCGGTTGAATCGAGAGCACAAGTGCAGCCGTCGACGCCGACAGCTCCAACGCGTTCTGCAGCCACAGTGAAAGAACTACGAGCGGGCCGTAAGCCGCAAGGTAGTAACCGAAAGCCGCGACGAGAACTCCGTCGAATTTCAGGGATCGGAACAAGGCCGGATCGAGCATCGGACTGCTGCTTCGACGCTGCCAGGACACAAATGCCGTCAACGCAACGATTGCGATGAGGAAGGCGAGAGCTGTCGAAGACGAAGTCCACCCGGCGTCGCCGCCCCACGTCACGCCGAGAACCGCGGCAACGGCAGCGAGAGTGAACAAAACCATTCCGGCCCAGTCGATATTATCGTCGCCGCGCCAACTTTCGGCGAAACAGAACACAGCCATAGCGAGCGCTACTGCGGCCACGGGAATTCCGAAATAGAAGACCGCACGCCAGTCGAAGAACTGCGTCAGCAGCCCTCCTGCAACATTCCCGATTCCGGCCGCCAATCCGGCGACGGCGCCCCACGCGGCAAAGGCGACGTGACGATCACGGCCAGAGTATGCGTCGCCGAGCAGAGGCAGGAGCGTCGCGAACATCGCTGCACCGGCAACTCCTTGCGCGCCGCGAGCTGCGACCAGAACCGTGACGTCCGGAGCAACAGCACACACGGCCGTCGCAACCAGGAACACGACCAGGCCGCCGATGTAGAGGCGTTTGCGTCCCCATACATCGCCGAGCGCGCCCATGCCCACCAGAAGCGCAGCAAGGGCCAGTGTGTACGCGTCGACGACCCAGGACATCGCGCCCGTACTGCCGTTCAAACCGTCTGCGATGGCCGGCACCGCGATCGTCGTGATCGTGGCGTACGTCAGTAACAGGAAAGTTCCGATGCATGCGGCGATGAGCGGCAGCCATCGTCGTGGCGACATGGTCAACCTCCGAATAGGGCAGTAAGTGCGCCCTAACTATGGAGGTTCAAGTCAACTTGAAGTCAAGCGCCGCTTCTACGCGAATGTCGAGTTGCTCGAGCAACCACGGACACTGCATGGGACGCTCTTGCCGACACGTCAGGTGATGCTCGAGAATCAGTTTCGCTCGCGTAGCGGCGGCGATCTGTGCCTCGAGCGCCGACACTTGATCCGCGAGAACCGCGGAGAACTGCTCGGACGTGGTGTCGGTTTCGATGAAGGAGCGCACCTGTTCCAAGGACATTCCCGTCTCGGTGTACATCCGGATCAATGCCAGCCGTCGCAGCTCGCACTGCCCGTACCAGCGTTTGCCGCCGGTTCGCGACCGCGCGGACAGCAAGCCTTCATCCTCGTAGTACCGCAAGGTCGACGCCGCGATTCCGAACGATTTTGCAACCTCGCCGATCGGGATCAAGTGCTCACGCATTCACCGATCGTAGGCTGAATGCGTAGGCGGTTCCGGCAGTTATGTGTGACTTGGCATACTGACTAACGGAAGGGGTCACGTAAGTGATCTCACGGCAAAATGCTGGATGCGCTCGTTGAACGAGGGAGAGCTGTGCTGGATCCAACGCGACCTGTCGGGCCGTACTCGTCGGGAGTGCCCGCCACTGCCCTCGAGGTCCGCATGCCGGACCTGGAACGCTTCGGCCTCGCCCAGTTGTGGCGCTCCGCGATCATCGCCGTCGTGCTGTCCACGTCGATCATGCTGGCGCTGATCGTGTGGCCTTTCCGCAAGCGTGGACGCACCTGGGCGGACGCTGCCTCCGACGGAATGGTCGACGGCTTCATCGCTCTGGGGCCCACCTTCGTCAAGCTCGGTCAACTGGTCGCGTCGTCGTCCGGCCTGTTCCCGGCCCCGGTCGCCAATGCGTGCCTGCGTTGCCTCGACGACGTTCCGTCCTTCCCTGCCGAGCAGGCCCGAAGAGTCGTGCAGGAGGACCTCGGTTACTCCGTGGACGAACTGTTCGCGAAATTCGACGACGCGCCTCTAGCAGCGGCATCGGTTGCGCAGGTACACGCGTGCGTTCTGCACGACGGCCGAGAGGCAGTCATCAAGATCCAGCGCCCGGACATCTATGCGCGCATGCTGATCGATCTGCGGGCGGCATATTGGGGTGCGAACATCCTCGAGAAGTTTGTCGAGTTCCTTCGAATTGCCAATGCCACCGCCATCATTCGCGATCTGCACAATGCCACGATGACGGAATTGAACAGTGCAGTCGAGGCCGACCGGCAAACCACTTTCCGGAACAACATCAGTGCGTTCGGCGACAACAAGGGAGTCACGACGCCGGAGGTCTACTGGGATTACTGCGGCCCCCGAGTCATCTGTATGGAACGCATGCGGGGCGTTCCGCTCGATCGATTCGTCGCCGGTCCGGACGGAATCGACGAAGCCCGCATGTTGATCCGGCGCGGTGTGAAGGTCTGGCTCGAATCAGTCATCGTTCACGGTCCTTTCCACGGCGACGTACACGCCGGGAATCTGTGGGTCCTCGATGACGGCCGGATAGCAATGCTCGACTTCGGCATTGTCGGTGTTCTTCCGGAAACGTGGCGATCGATACTCTCCGATATGTTCCGCGCAACGATTGTCGACGGAGATTTCGCCCGCGTTGCCCGGGGAATTCGATCCTTGGGTTATGCAACCGACTACGAAGTCGACGACGCCCAACTGGGTATGCAGGTCGCCACTGCTCTAGCTCCGATCCTCGGCCGCGATCTGGGTGAACTCAAGCTCAGCGAGCTGATCATGGCGCTGATTCAATTGGGTAAACAGTGGGGTGTTGCGAGTCCCGAGGAATTGGTTCTTTTCGGAAAGCAACTCGGATACTTCGAGCGATATGCGACGGCGTTGGCACCTGGTTGGGTGATCGGACAAGACCTTTATCTGTTCAAGAACGTATTTCCCGAGGCAGTCGCCGAAAAGGCCCGAGAACTCGGCATCATCATGCCTGACGAATAAATTTGTCCCCTATTTCCTTATTCTGCATTTCGTCTGTCGGGGTTAGCCTGTAATGACCCACCGGCCGAGGAGCAAATGTGCAGCCACTTTCTGTAGCCCTCCCGCAAGCGACGACAGGTCCGAGGAGTAACGGGCCGCGTGTCGGCACCACCCTCGGCGCCCTCATGCATTCCACGGACAAGTCCGTGATCGAGCTACTGGAAAGCCCGGACGGGCTTGATGTCGAAATCCGTTCGATCGCCCTCGTCGAGTCCTCCGACATAGACGGCACCGACAGCCGAGGTGCGATCTCCGACATCTATCTTCCCGTCGGGGTTCCCGAATCGACGCTCACGCAATGGCTGCGAAAGTTCGAGGGCAGGCCGCCACGGCGTCGGCCGAAGCTCCTGCTCGTCAAAAATGCACGCGAGGCGACGGCGGTACTGACCGCCGCACGTAGCATCGGTATCGCCGTGGCCGCGGTCCATCCGCAGGCCAGTTCCGGCCACGTCTATTCGCTTGTACAACGTCTTCTGACGCAGAGCTTGTATCGTTCGCGAGCCGCCGCCGGCGCTGTATCCGGCGGTGATTCCGATTTGTTCGCGCTCTCGGAAACGATCGCCGAATTGACCGGTGGACTCGTCACGATCGACGACACCGCACTGCACGTCATTGCATATTCTGCTGCTCACGAGGGCGAAGACGAGCTTCGTCAGCTCTCCATACTCGGCCGGGAATGGCCGATCGAATACACCGAATGGATCGAGAAAAGGGGCGTGTTCGAGCATCTCAGGCGCTCGGACGAGGTCATCAGTCTGCCATCCGAGCTGAGCATCGGCGCCGCACACCGTCTGGCTGTGAGCATTACCCGGCCCGGCCAGCCAGGGCCGACGGGTTCCGTTGCGCACCAACATAATCTCGGAAGCATCTGGATACAGCAGGCATCCGGACCTCTTTCCGACGACGCACGAGCGGTATTGCGCGGCGCCGCCGCTGTCGCCGCGCGCATTCTCATGCGGTCGTTGGACGCCTCCAGCCGCGAGAACGCCCAAGTGGAAAGGCTGTTCGGCGTTCGCTCCGGCGGGGTCGACATGCACTCACTCGCCGGCTCGTTCGGCATCAGCACCGACGGACCGGCTGCGGTCATCGGATTTGCGACATCACTTGCACCCGGATCGAATCTCGATCGAATCACCAACGCCTTGCGCCTGCGTGCCAGCGCATTTCGCCACGATGCCGTCACGACGATCATCGACAACCGGATCTACGTGCTGTTCCCGCAGGCCGAGCACGAGGTCGCGATCAGCGACTGGGCTTACGACACCGTGCGAGTGCTCGAAAGACGTGCGGGTATCAGCGTCCGCGCGGCCGTCGCAGTGCCGATCGCGCGGTTGCACGGCGTACCCGAGGCGCGTCGAGAAGTGGACCGCGTGCTCGATACCACCGATGATCACGGAACCTCGAAGGTCACCACCCTCGCGGCGTCGCGCACCGCGGTATTGCTGGGCGAGATACTCGACCTCGTCGCTGATCACGAGCGATTGCGCGACCCTCGTATCGACAGACTCATCTCCTACGACGACAAGAACACCTCTGACATGCAGTTCACGCTCACTGCCTACCTGACAGCTTTCGGGGACGTGAAGAAGGCCGCATCCTCTTTGAAAGTGCATCCGAACACGCTGCGCTACCGCATCCGGCGCGCTGAACAGATCATGGGCATTTCGTTGGACGAGCCGGACACGCGCCTGCTCACCGAACTGCAACTCGCCATATTGGGACGCACCCCGGACGAGTCTGAGCGGTACGAAACGTCCGATCAGTGAGACGGATCTCGGGCCCGTCTCGAACTCTCGAGTAGACAACTGAGGAAGCCGAAGAACAACTCTCACCTCAGGAGATACCTTGCGCACTCGTGGAGCCGTCATTCGCCAAGCACCAGGCACATACGAGGTGGTCGACCTCGAACTCGACTCACCCCGTAGCGGCGAACTCACCGTCAAGATGGTCGCCTCCGGCCTGTGCCACTCGGACGACCACATCGCCAGCGGCGACCACGGCGTTGGCCGCTACCCCATCTGCGGCGGGCACGAAGGCGCCGGAATCGTCGTCGAGGTCGGGCCGAACACCGAAGGGTGGTCCGAGGGCGATCATGTCGTGTTCTCTTTCCTCGCCGCCTGCGGCCGTTGTCGTTGGTGTGCAAGCGGAATCCAGAACCTCTGCGACAACGGCGCCGCCATCATGACCGGCAGCAGGCCAGGCGAAACCTCGAGCTACAGAATGTCTCTCGACGGTCAACCCGTCGCACAAACCTGCGGCCTGTCCACCTTCAGCGAATACACCACGGTCAGCACTCTCTCGGCGGTCAAGGTCGACAAGCATCTGCCACTCGACGCTCTGTGCCTGCTCGGCTGCGGCGTCGGAACCGGCTGGGGCGCCGCCGTCAACTCCGCTCAGGTGTATCCCGGGCAGACCGTCATCGTCATGGGTGTCGGCGGAATCGGAATCAACGCGGTACAGGGAGCCTCGCACGCCGGCGCCGCCCACGTGATCGCGGTGGACCCGGTCGCTTTCAAGCGCGACAGTGCATTGAAGTTGGGCGCCACCCATGCCGTCGCCACCATGGAGGAAGCCACCGACATAGCGCGCTCGTTCACCAACGGCCAGGGCGCAGATTCCGCCATCGTCACCGTCGGCGTCACCACCGGAGAACATGTCGCGCAAGCATTCTCGTCCATCCGCAAGGCCGGAACATGCGTCGTCACCGGCCTCGGGAAGATGACGGACGTCGGAATACCCGTGAGCCTGATGGAACTCACGCTGTACCAGAAGAGAATTCAAGGATCCCTGTTCGGCGCGTCGAATCCCACCGCCGACATTCCCTGGATGATCGATCTCTACACCAGCGGCAAACTCGAACTCGACGAACTGATCACCAACCGGTACACCCTCGACCAGATCAACGACGGCTTCGCCGACATGCATGCCGGTCGCAATCTTCGCGGGATCATCACCTTCTGAGCGAGTTCTCTCCGGACTTTCGATCGAGAGCAAGTCCGGAGAGATCCTCACTACGGCTTCACCACGCGTTCATGGTGTCGAGGATTTGTCCTCTGGCCATCCACAATTCAGCAGACCAGTACGGCCACGAGTGAATTCCGGCGGGCGGAAAGCTGTACGTCGCTGGGATTCCCAAGGATTTCAGACGAATCTCGAATGCACGCGCATGAACCCACGAGAGCGCCTCTAGACCCATACCCGTCGCCGTGTGGAAGTAGTCGATCGGCGCAGATGGGTGATCGTACGGTCCCGGGATACCGTTGGACGACGAAATGTACATCGACAGTCCGCGAAGCGATTCCGCGTTGACAAACGGGTCGTTGCGAAGCCAGCCTGACGACCACGGCGGGCCCCACATCGAGTCCACGTTGTACCGCCCGGCATCGAACATCGCTACCCTGATCGCTTCACGCATGCCCGGCCCCGAAATGTTGATGTACCCGGACAGCGAGCCTGCGAACTTGAACTGATCACGATGGTGCCCAGCCAAATTCAATGCCGCGCTACCACCCATCGACAACCCGATGATCGCATTGTTGGTAGGCGAAACACCGTACCCTGCAAGAAAGTCTGGAAGTTCGCGCGTGAGAAACGTTTCCCACCTGTACGTTATCGGCTGGGCGTTGAAGTTCGACGGCGCGTACCAGTCCGTGTAGAAACTCGACTCTCCACCCACCGGCATCACCAAAGTGATGTTGTCGTTGCGGTACTGCTCGAGTGCGTTCGTTTCGAAACTCCAGGCATTCCTGTCGTTTTGCGCGCGAAGACCGTCGAGCAGGTACAGCGCGGCGTTGCCACCGCGCGCGGCCCACTGCACCTGAACCTTGATGTTTCCCATCGAAGACGGGACCCACAACTCGTCGTAACCACCCCATGGCGCCGAGCGCGCCGGAGTAGCACTCGCGGCGGTCGGACCGAACATACCGCCGAGCAGGAATATCGACAACAACGCCGCTACGAGCACCCGCACCTGCCGTGTATTGCGTTCGGGCAACGTGAATCTGATTCTCTGCAAGGTTGTGTCTTTCCCCGAAACTGCGCATGAAGAAACTGCTCCGGTAAGTGCATCGTCGGTTCCACTGTCGACGTGTTTGTCCCTTTGTGGGGTCTTCGGTGTTACAAAGCCGAGGTCATCGCAGCAAACGGACAACTGTCATGCCGAGCGAATCCGGGTGGCGAAAAGCACAATTCACGAAGCACGCTCTCTGCGCTCACTCAGCCGAGCAACGAAGCGATCGCGTCTCGCCCAGCAGCGGCACAAGCTTGGTCCTGCATTCCGTCTGGAGCGCCACCGACGCCGATACCGGCGATCGACCCGGCTCCAGCCTTCAATGTGACTCCACCTGCAAGGAAGAGAGTGCCGGGAAGGTCGGCGATGGTCGATCCTTCGCCTTTGGTACGCTGCAAGAGGTCACTGGTGTCGGCTCCGAAAGCCGCAGAGGTGTATGCCTTCTCGCGTGAGGCTTCCACCGTGTGCTGGGCTGCGTTGTCGCCGCGCACCATGGCGATGACATTGCCGGCACGGTCGACGACGGAGACGGTGACGAAGCCGAGACCGTCGGCGCGGCATTTCGCCAGCGCTGCACCGGCAGCCGTCACTGCTGCGTCGGCGCTGAGTCGATTCTGAGTGACAACTGCCGAATCGCCGCTCGCAGCAGGCTGCTGCGTGGCAGTAATCGACGTCGTGCTCGATGCGTTCGCCACCGGTGTGTCGGTGCTCGAGCATGCGGCGCTCGCAAGGATCGCGACAACCGGAATGGCGACAGCAAGCGTCCGGGGCAGTCGTGTGTAAATGCGGTGGTTCATGATGGGCACACTTTCAGTCGAGTGGTTCGAAACCGTCCAATACAGCGTCGCGCTCCGGTGAGGGTCCGCACATCGGGCGCTCGGGTGGCGAACAGTGCCCACAACGGCCACCGAGATATCATCCGAATGGTTGACACGAGGGCCAGGCGCACTCCGTAACATTCGAGGGATGAGCAGTGGAGCCACGACGGATGCCGACGCCGACCTCGGCCTACGCGGTCCGTTGGCGTATGCGATCCACGCGTCGTTCTTCGTGCTGCTGTCCACGTCCGGCGTTCGGTACGTCGCAGTCCACGGCACCAGCGGTCGGTTCGGGGTGGTGCTCGTCCTGGCCGTGGTCCTCGCCCTGCTCTACGCCGTCATGGCTACGGTGTCCTCGCGAGAGGTGGTTCGCCAACGGCTCTGGATGTGGCCGGTACTGAGCACGTGGGCAGCGTTGGTCTGGCTTGCACCGAGTTTCGCGTGGTGCGCCTTCCCGGTTCTCTTCCTCTGCATTCGTCTGTATCCGAGCAAGATCGCCTACCCCCTCGTCGGGATCCTGGGGGTCCTCGCCGGTATCGCGTTTTACCGGGTCACCGGTCGCGCCGAATTGGTGACCCTGCTCGGGCCTCTGTGCACCGCTGCACTGGTCGCGGCAGCGTACGGTCAGATGGAACGTGATGCCCGAGAACGCCTTCGGCTTCTGCGCCAGGTGGCGGAAGCGCAGTCGGCACTGGCAGATACCGAACGGGCTGCCGGCGTTGCCGCTGAACGAGAGCGCCTCGCTCGCGAGATCCACGACACCGTTACCCAGGGACTGGCAAGCGCCCTACTTCGGCTCGAGGCAGCCGAACAAACGTGGAATACAACGGGTTCGCCGTCTCGAACCGATGTCGATGCCGCGACGGAGAACATCCGCACGAGCCTGATGCAGAGCCGCGACCTCGTCCATGACCTCGCACCGGCCAAAGGTGGCCCCGCCGATTTCGACACCCTGGTCGTTGCCGCCGCCCGCCAGTTCACCCCTGATGTTCGGGTTCGCACTGTGGGCGAACCGGTCGCCGTGCCGCCGGACGTGGCTCACGCCATCGTGCGAGTGGTCTCGAGCGCGTCGTCCAACATCGCCCGCCACGCTCGCGCCGAAACAGCGGGCGTGACGATCACGTATCTCGACGACTCCATCTCCGTAGACATCTTCGACGACGGCGTCGGCTTCGATCCGGGAAAACTCACCGACCATTCTCGGTACGGTGGATACGGCCTACGTGCGATGCGGAGCCGCGTGGCTCAGCTCGGCGGATCGTTCACCGTGGAAAGCGCACCGGGAGACGGCACCGTCGTCGCAGCCCAGTTCCCGCTCGAACGGAGGATCCGATGACCACCGCTATTCGAGTGTTCCTCGTCGACGACCATCTGGTCGTGCGCGCCGGGCTGAGAGCGCTGCTGGACACTCAGCCGGACGTCGAGGTGGTCGGCGAAGCATCGTCCGGCGAGGAAGCGGCCACGGCGATACCTTCCGCCTCGCCTGATCTGGTGATGATGGATCTGGACATGGGCACCGGCATGCACGGTGCAGAAGCGATCAAACGGCTTCGCAACGACGGGGTCGATGTTCCCGTACTCGTTTTCACGACCTATGACACCGACGCCGACGTCGTACGGGCCGTCGACGCCGGTGCCATCGGTTACCTACTCAAAGACTCGTCTCCCGATGAGATCTTCGGAGCGGTGCGCGGCGCGGTTGCCGGGCGAAGCGTTCTCTCCCCTACCGTGGCCTCTCGTCTTGTCCAGCAGATGCAGCGCCCGCAGGAAGCGCTCACCGCGCGTGAGTCCGAACTGCTCAGTCTGCTCGCCGAGGGGATGACCAACCGCGAGCTGGGCAAGGCGCTTTTCATCAGCGAGGCGACTGTGAAGACACACCTCGGGCACATCTACGCCAAGCTCGGCGTCGATACCCGCTCTGCCGCAGTGTCCGTGGCACTACGTCGTGACGGAATACGCTGACCTTGTTATCCTTTCGACTTCAGAACGGGAAGGTCTGAGCGGCAGCCCGGCTGGTTCGCCACTGCCAGGTGGTGAATTCGTCCCAGCTGCTTTGAGTTCCGAATCTCGCGCCGTTTCCGGAGGCACCCGCACCGCCGAATGGTGCATAGGCATCGTTGTTCAACGTCTGATCGTTGATGTGCACTATGCCGGTCCGCAGGCGGTCCGCGATCCGCTCGCCTCGTTCCACCGATCCTGTTTGAATGGCCGCTACCAGACCGTATTCGCTGTCATTGGCAAGTCTGACGGCCTCGTCTTCGTCCTTGACGACCACGACGGGCGCCACGGGTCCGAAAATCTCTTCGCGGAACGCGGGCATGTCCGAGGTGACACCGGCCAGGACGGTCGGCTGATAGAACAGCCCTTCGTAGGTTCCACCGGCGCGGATTTCGGCGCCGGCTGCCTTGGTGCCCTGGACGATTCGATCGACGTTGGCGATCTGCCTCGCGTTGATGAGCGGACCGAGAGCGACGTTACCTGTGTTTGGGTCCCCGACAGGCAGGACCGAGGCGCGCTTGGCCAGCAGGTCCAGGTACTGATCGGCGACCGACTCCAGCACGATGTGTCGGCCCGCGGTCATGCAGACCTGGCCCTGATGCAGGAACGATCCCCACGCACCCGCCGAACTCGCGGCATCGAGGTCTGCGTCGTCGAGGACGATCAGAGCATTGTTCCCACCCAGCTCGAGCGAGACGCGCTTGAGCGTGCGGCCTGCTGTTGCCCCGACCTGACGGCCGACTGCGGTCGAACCCGTGAAGGACACCATCGCGATGCTGGGGCTCTCGCACAATGCCTGACCAGGCTCCGCGTCACCGGCGAGCACATGCAGGAGACCTTCCGGAAGACCTGCTGCCGTGAGCAATTCCGCGATGACCGCGCCACCGCTGATCGCAGTTTGAACGTCCGGCTTGAGAACGACGCCATTTCCGAGCGCCAAGGCGGGCGCGACAGCGCGCATGGCGAGGAGAAGCGGGAAGTTCCACGGGCTGATCACGCCGACCACGCCCAGGGGCACCCGGCGACCGATGCTCGTACGCCCCTCCTGGCTGGCAGGCAGGAGGTGTCCGAACGGCTGTGTCGGCAGTGCCGACGCCTCCCACAGTTCGGAGATGACAAGATCAACTTCGAACGCGGCTTTCCCTGGTACGGAACCACCTTCACGAATCAACCAGCGCTCCACCTCGGCTCGCTCGGCTTCCAATATCTGCGCCGCCTTACGGATCACCGAAGCGCGGGCCTGCCCGATCGTGGCCGCCCACGACGGCTGCGCGGCCGACGCGATGTGTGCCGCTCGATCGATATCCGCAACAGTCGCCGTCCCGATCACACCGAGCACCTCGCCAGTAGCCGGTTCGACGGACTCGACGGTGTCACCGCCCCCATCGATCCATTGGCCGTCGAAAATCTTTCCGTGCCATTGCTGATGAGCGAGCAGATTCGTCATGAGTTCCTCGATTCGTAGCTTTCGCTGCGGCCCTCGCTGTTCGCGGGCCTGAGCTCTTCGCGAGCTTGAGAAGCGATCTGGAACACACTCTGCCCCGGTATTCGGGCTCCGAGTTGTCGTGATCGGACACGTTTGTTGTTCGGATGCGACAGATCAGTGACGTACTTCCGACGGCGCCGTACCGAATTCCGCTTTGAACGCACGCGAAAACGCCGGTGCGTCATGGAAACACCATCGCGCGGCCAGGACGGAGATCGAGTGATCGCGCAGTGAGACGTCGGTGAGATCGCGGCGTACACGAATCAACCGTTCTCGACGGATCAGCGCGTTGAGGGTCAGACCCCCGTCGCCGAAATGACGCTGAATTGTTCTCGGTGACATGTGCAGCGCACCGGCGATCGACGCGACCGAGAGATCCGGTGCATCGAGATTCCGAAGCACATATCGCAAGATCGCCTCACGCGAGGAACTTCCGGGTGTCGCGGGCGCAAAGTCTTGCACCAGGACTGCCGCAGCGAGATTGACTCCGGCATCTCCGAGAAGCCCTGCGGCGCTGCCGTCTACCTGCGATGCAACAGCGCCCGAGATGAAGGTCTGCAGCAATGCACCGGATCCGCGCCGGCCGTCGTGGATGCGCGCGAGCGCGCAATTCAGTTCTCGTTCGGTCAGACTCATTGCGCCGCGCGGTACGGTCATGACGGTGCACGACCAGTGGCCGTCGAAACGCAACGCGTACGGACGCTCTACGTCGTAGAGAATCGTCGCGCCGGGCGGGACCGTCAACTCGCGGTCGGATTGGCGCAGGATCGCTCGCCCGGTTCGGACCGTGCAGATCTTGAGCAGATCGCTACCGTGTCGCTTTGCTGCGCGTGTGCTCCGCCGCAATATCTGAGGTGAACCGGAGATGTCGAAAGCGCCTACGTCCCCGAGACTTACGCCGCTGACCGTGCCTACCGGCGCGGTATCGACGGAACTCTCGGGGCACAGGCCACCGAAGGTATCCGACATCTCGCAGTGCCACTGCTGCACAGATTCCAGCAGGCCCGGAGGCGTGGCAGACATGGCAGACATGGCGGGCTACTTGATCGAAGATCCGTGCTGCGTCAACGGCATGACCTCGATGCTCATGTACGGGAACAAGGGGAGATTCCAGAGAATCTCGTGCAGTTCGTCAGCCGACTCGACGTCGAAAATGCTGATGTTGCTGAACTGTCCCACAATTCGCCACAAATGAACCCACTTGCCCTGGCGCTGAAGGTCTTGTGAGTACGCCTTCTCCGTCGCGACGGTATCGGCGCGAACTTCCGGATCCAGGTCGCGCGGAATATCGACGTCCATCCGAACGTGAAAGAGTGCCATGTTCCTTTTTCCTCTAGTTCCTGGTCCAGGTCTTGACGGCGTCCATGTTCAGTTCGACTCCCAAGCCAGGCCCGGCGGGGAGGTGCAACTGACCCTCGGAATACTTCAGGGGTTCCTGGAGCAATTCCTCACTGAAGAGCAGAGGGCCGAAAAGTTCTGTTCCGAAGTTGATTCCCGGCTCGGCGCACGCGAAGTGCAACGAAGCTGCTGTGCCGATCGGACCTTCGATGGACGTCGCACCGTGGCACGCGATACCCGCGGCCTTGGCAATCGCGACGATGTCACGGCTGCGCTGCAGGCCACCGCACTTGGTGGTCTTGAGGGCGATGACATCGGCGGCGCTCCGGCGAGCGATTTCCAGAGCGTCGTGTGGGGTCTGCACACTCTCGTCGGCCATGATCGGAATCGGTAACAGCCTGCTGAGTTCGGCGAGGACCTCGATTTGGTCTGCCGGAGTGGGCTGTTCGATCAGTTCGACTCCGCCCTCGGCGAGTTGTGGCAGGTACCGCAGTGCGGTGAAGCGATCCCATCGCGCGTTGACGTCGACGCGGACGCCGGCATGACCGTCGAGCGCCTGAGCGATCTCGACAATGCGCGCAACATCGACGGCAGGATCGAGTGCGCCCATCTTCAGTTTGAAGCTGAAATTGAGTCGGGCTTCGAGCTTTTCGTGAGCTTCCTCGATGATCTCCGCCGCCGGCGCCGCGCCCAGTGCCCACGTGACGTCGACGCTCTCACGGAAGGCCCCGCCGAGCAGCGTGTGTACGGGAACTCCCAGGCTACGAGCCCAGGCGTCGTGCAACGCGACATCGACGGCGGCCTTCGCGAATCGTGCATTGGCAACAACTTTTTCGATGTCGGCCATGATCGCGGTGATCTGATCCACGCGCCTGCCGACCACCACGGGCGCGATGTACTTCTCGATGATGACCTGCATCGTCTCCACCGATTCGCCGCCCCACCACGGCCCGCCCGGAACGACACCTTCGCCGTATCCGATCACTCCGTCGGAGGTGCGAATCGCGACCAGCAGCAGCGGCTGCGCCGTCATCGACGTAGTGGCGAATTTGTGGGGGCGAACCAGAGGAACGTCGAGGATGGTCGTCTCGATGGAGACGATCGACAGGTCTGTCATCAAATCACTTTCTATTGAGCAGTTGTGGATCAGGCCGGATCGAGCACGAAGTCGTATGTGACCCGGTTGGTTCCGTCAGCACCCGGCTTCGGATCGAGAATCAGTTCGGGCTTCGTCGCCGTTGCCACGTCGTTCTCGATCCACTCTCCATCCTTGAAATAGAGCTGGGTGGTGATCGTGCGCTTACCGGGAGCCTTCACCATGAGGTGCAGGTGAGCCGGACGCCACGGGTGCCAGCCGGCCTTCTCGATGAACCAGCCAGTGGGGCCGTCGGTCGGGATCTGGTACGGCGCAGGCTGAATCGTGGTGATCTCGAAGCGTCCCTCGTCGTCGGCGACGATCGTTCCGCGGAGGTTGCCGTCGGGGATGTGCGGCGCGAAATGAGAGTAGTAGCCTTCGTCGTCCGCGTGCCAGAGTTCGACGGTAGCACCGCTCAACCCCTTGCCGTCGAGATCGCGAACCTGGCCCTCGAAGACCAGCTTCGATCCAACCTCGTTCTCACGCATCGGAAGTTCACACTTGGCAGGCAACGTCTTGGCGTCGGCGACGTAGTACGGGCCCTCGATGCTTCCCTTGGTGCCGTGCTGGCCGCGGTACGCAACCTCCTCGACGTTGTGCTCGAGGAAGACGTCCAGCCACAGGGGCCACTCGCCGAACTGGCCGATGTCGATGAGCCACTGCTTGAGGACGCGGTACTCGGGGTAGGTGATGCCGTGCTTGTCGATGACGCCGGCGAGTGCCTCGAGAACGTCCTTGGCGATGGCCGAGACGCGCTCGGGCGGGGTGTCCGCGCTGACTCGTTCCTGCAGGAACTTGTCGGTGGCGGCAGTGCCCGAACCTACTGCGGTGGGGCTCTCGGAAGTTGTCATGTGGTCCTCCTCGGGGCCGTATGTGGCTGTTACCGGGTGGGTGCCGTACTGCTGGGCTGAGTCGGCTCCCCAAGTTTGGGTTGTACGCTATGCGTACATCTGTTACGCTCTGCGTACGCTTGTACTGTGCGCCCAGTCACAAGGTTTGTCAACCTTCGAAGGCGTCGAACAGGCATACCCGCAGATGAAAGGCCATTCCGTGAGCGAGAACGATCGCGATTACATCCAGAGCATCGAGCGTGGATTTGCTGTGCTGACGGCCTTCGACGAGAAGAACCCCAACCCGTCGCTCGCCGATCTTGCCGCCGAAACGGGTCTCTCCCGCCCAGCCGTCCGGCGCATCCTCCTCACGCTGCAGAAGCTCGGATACGTCACCGGTAACAACAGTCGGTGGTCGCTCACCCCACGCGTTCTGAGCATCGGGCAGCACTTCTCGGCATCACATGCCTTGACGGAGGCGGCGCTCCCTCGTCTGCTGGAGATCGCAGAACACACCCACGAGTCGGCGTCGCTCGGGGTGCTCGACGGCGTCGACGTGGTCTACGCCGCGCGTGTACCCGTCCGGCGGATCATGAGCATCAACGTCAGCGTCGGCACCAGAGTGCCTGCATATGCCACCTCCATGGGTCGGGCCCTGCTAGCTTGGGCGCCAACCGAAATCGTCGACAACGTCATCGCGAACTCCACGTTCGACGCCCTCACGCCCACCACGATCACCGACGAAGGCGCATTCCATACCGCCCTTCGGGTGGTGCGCGAGCAGGGATACGCGCTCACGTCCGAGGAACTGGAAGACGGCCTGATTTCCCTCGCCGCCCCCGTCCGCGACGCCGGCGGAAGCGTCGTCGGAGTAACAGCGTGCTCGACCTCGGCCGGACGAACAACCCCGGAAGCCTTCCGCGCCGACGTCGCGCCTTTCCTCGTCGAGAAGGCAAACCAACTCAGCGCGGACATGGGTTACCGAAGCTAGCGCCTCAACACCTCGGAAGGCAGCAATCCGTACTTACGCCGAAAGGAAGACGCGAACCGTCCGGTGTGCGTAAAACCCCATCTCACAGCGACATCGGTGACCGTCGTCGAGTCGTCGGCATCCACCAGATCTGCATGGACCCGCTCGAGACGGATGTCGAGCAGGCACTCCGACGGACTCCGGCCCACGTACTGCCGAAACCCCTCCTGCAATCTCCGTACGCTGACGCCCGCCACCTCGGCCATCTCCGCTGCGGTCCACACGCGGGCCGGGTCGTCGTGCATCTCGTCCAGCACACGCTTGACGATGCGTGGCCTGGCGTTGCTCACCGCGTCCTCGCTTTCAGGCATTGCAGCAAGGACGAATGCCGTGACCACGGCGCCGGAGAGCTGACCTGCCACCAGTTCGTTGTGCAGCACGCCGGCCGGGCCGAGTATCTGATCCGACAGTGAGCGAACAAATTTCAGCCATCTGGCCCCGTCGTCTCCCCGAAGATCCACCTGATCAGGCAAGTGCATTCCGGGTCGACCGAGGACCTTTTCCATCTCGCGGTCGAGGTACTGACGGTCCATCCGGACTCCGACGATCTCGCAGTCCGCACTCCACCGCGTGATTCTTGTGGTGATGTCGGGCGGACATACCGTCGCAACCCCCTGCGTCGAGAGCACGTGGGAGCCCGCGAACACCGACTCCAGCTCACCCGAGAGCGGGATGTTCACCCCATAGGCGCCGGGATGATCGGATTCGACGGCGACGTCTGCTCCCCACCGAATATGAGCGATCCGCAGCGGACCCAACTCGGTGGTGCACACCCCGACTCCACTGGCCGCATGCCGCGACAACGGCGTCAGCGTGTGCGGAAAATAGGCGTCCGAAACCGCATGACACGCCTCGTCCCAGTCGCGGGGAGCTGTACCGATCATGGAGTCGACCATCGTCCTTCTTCACCTTCCAAACCCGTGACCAGCCACAGTGCCGAGCAAGGGCGCTGAACATCATTGAACACTGTGTCCCCGGTCACTTCCAAGAGAAAACGGGTACGGGCCGCGATCGGGTGCGCAATCCGGATAGCCACCGCGCTGTACGGATCGACCGAAGGCTGCGCCCGCCGTACGTTCGTCTTCACTCCCGGCGCGAGTCGCCCACTACTTCCCTCCCGCACTTCGCGGCACTCTCACTCAACCGCCATCCGACAAGGAGGTCCGGTCATGGAACAAAATCAGCTTCGAGGAATCTTCGGTCAATTCGCGAGCGGCGTCACCGTCATCACCTGTACCAATGCCGACGGTCAACCGCACGGAGCCACCGTCACCGCATTCACGGCCATTTCCCTGGAACCACGGCTGTGCCAGATCACGATGACTCGCAAGTCCAAGGCGTGCGGCTACCTCGGCAACGCGCCGTTTGCCGTCAACATCCTTGCCTCCGACCAAGTGGACACGGCCATGCATTTTGCCGGCCGACCGCAGCGCACCGAACCGAGGTGGATCGACGGACCGACCGCTCCCCTGCTCGACGGCGCCGCAGCAACCATCTCGTGTATCCCGTGGAGGGAGTACGACGGCGGTGACCACATCATCTTCATCGGCGAGATCGTCGACGCGCAGTCGAGTGGCAAGGATCCGCTTCTGTTCTACCGAAGCACTTTTCACGATCTAGGCGCTACCTCGTCGACCACAGTCTGGAATGGAAGTCAGGACGACCCCCACAGCGGCTGGTTCGACGCCACCACTTCGTTCACCCCGATTCATCTTCAGCCCGCACCCCAAACGATCTGAAAGGCTTTGCCATGACGACCACCGAAATCCCTCCCACCGGCGTCGACCCCGCAGATTCCGGAGCGCCACAGGTCAATCCGGCCGCCGACTGTGAAGCCAACCGCACGAAGAACTTCGCCACTCGACCGATGACCGGTGACGAGTACATCTCGAGCCTGCAGGACGGTCGCGAGATCTGGCTTCACGGTGATCGCGTCAAGGACGTCACGACGCACCCCGCGTTCCGGAATCCGATCCGCATGACCGCAAGGCTTTACGACGCTCTGCATACGGGCGAACACGTGGATGCCTTGACCGTTCCGACGGACACGGGCAACGGCGGTGTCACCATGCCGTTCTTCCGCACTCCGACGTCGTCGGCTGATCTGCTCAAGGAACGCGACGCCATCGCGACGTGGGCACGTATGACCTACGGCTGGATGGGCCGCTCCCCCGACTACAAGGCAAGTTTCCTGGGAACCCTCCACGCCAACAAGGAGTTGTACGCACCGTTCCAGGACAACGCCGAACGCTGGTACCGCGAATCGCAGGAGAAGGTTCTGTACTGGAACCACGCGATCATCAATCCCCCGGTGGATCGCCAACTTCCACCAGACGAGGTCGGCGACGTCTTCATGAAGGTGGAGAAGGAAACCGACGCAGGTTTGATCGTCAGCGGCGCGAAGGTGGTTGCCACCGGCTCGGCGATCACCAACTACAACTTCATCGCTCACTACGGCCTGCCGATCAAGAAGAAGCAGTTCGCCCTGATCTGCACGGTGCCGATGGACGCGCCGGGTGTGAAGCTGATCTGCCGCACCTCGTACACCGAACATGCTGCGGTGATGGGCAGTCCATTCGACTACCCGCTGTCGAGTCGCATGGACGAGAACGACACCATCTTCGTCTTCGACAAGGTGCTGGTTCCGTGGGAGAACGTCTTCATGTACGGCGACGTCGACCGGATCAACGCATTCTTCCCTCAGTCGGGATTCCTGCCGCGCTTCACCTTTCAGGGCTGCACTCGCCTGGCCGTCAAGCTCGACTTCATCGCCGGACTGTTGATGAAGGCACTCGAAGCCACCGGCGCGGGCGGCTTCCGCGGAGTTCAGACCCGTGTCGGTGAAGTAATCGGGTGGCGAAACCTCTTCTGGTCGTTGACCGAATCGATGGCACGTGATCCCGAACAGTGGGTCGGCGATTCGGTGATACCGAAGCTCGAGTACGGCCTCACCTATCGAATGTTCATGATCCAGGGGTACCCGCGGATCAAGGAGATCATCGAGCAGGACGTGGCGTCGGGCCTGATCTACCTGCCTTCGAGTTCACTCGACTTCAAGAGCCCGGACGTGCGTCCGTACCTCGACAAGTACGTTCGCGGTTCCGACGGCATCACCGCCGTAGACCGCGTGAAAGTCATGAAGGCGCTGTGGGATTCGATCGGCACCGAGTTCGGCGGTCGCCACGAACTCTACGAACGCAATTACTCCGGCAATCACGAAAACGTCAAGGCGGAACTGCTGTTCGCAGCCCAGAATCGCGGGCACGCCAGTTCCATGAAGGGACTGGCCGAGCAGTGCCTGAGTGAATACGACCTCGACGGCTGGACGGTTCCTGACCTCATCGGCAACGACGACGTCTCCTTCTTCAAGAACCGGTAGCCCACTCGGTGGGTAGGGCGGACTCGCGATGTCGAGTCCGCCCTGGTCGTCGTCTTCAGCAGGCATGGCCCATCAGCAGAATTCGACGAACACTGCACCCTTGGTCAGGACTAGGCAATTGCCTAGTGTGACCCGAGACACACGATGTGAAGGTGAATTCAGTACCGGACGCAGCCCCGTCCGGAAAGCGGGTCCCACCGATTTTGTCCGACAGCCTCGGATTTCTCGGTCGGCGCCCACTCTTATCTGGAGGACACCCATGACGGATATGTTGGACGCTGCCCGCGGCACCGACCAGTTCGCAAACATCCGCGCTGCCCTCGACGACGCGCTCGTCGAGGACCCGGAGACCGGCCGCTACCAGGTACGGCGCAGTGTCTTCACGGACGAGCAACTGTTCGAACTCGAGATGACGCATATCTTCGAGGGCAATTGGATTTACCTCGCGCACGAGAGCCAGATCCCGAACGTCGGCGACTACTTCACCACCTACATGGGCCGTCAGCCCATCGTGATCACGCGCAACAAGGACGGCGAATTAGGTGCGCTGATCAACGCATGCAGCCACCGCGGTGCGATGCTCTGTCGCCGTAAGACCGACAACCGAACCACCTTCACCTGCCCGTTCCACGGCTGGACCTTCAACAACAGCGGAAAGCTCCTCAAGGCCAAGGACGCTCGCACCGGCGGCTATCCGGAACAGTTCAACAAAGACGGCTCACACGACCTGACCAAGGTGGCGCGGTTCGAGAACTATCGCGGCTTCCTCTTCGGCAGCCTCAACCCCGACGTACTTCCACTCGAAGAGCACCTCGGTGACACCACGAAGGTCATCGACATGATCGTCGATCAATCACCCGACGGACTCGAAGTCCTGCGCGGCGCTTCCACTTACACCTACGACGGCAACTGGAAGCTGCAGACCGAGAACGGCGCTGACGGCTATCACGTGTCCTCGACGCACTGGAACTACGCTGCTACCACCGCTCGCCGCACCGCCGGTGAATCGTCCAACGAGACCAAAGCAATGGATGCCGGCACCTGGGGCAAGCAGGGCGGTGGATACTTCTCCTACGACTACGGCCACCTCCTGCTCTGGATGTGGTGGGGCAATCCCGAGGACCGTCCACTGTTCGAACGCAAAGCGGAGCTGGAAGCTCAATTCGGTTCCAAGAAAGCCGAATTCATGGTCGGTGCGTCGAGGAACCTCTGCCTGTACCCGAACGTCTACCTCATGGATCAGTTCAGCAGCCAGATCCGGCACTTCCGTCCGATCTCCGTGGACCAGACCGAAGTCACCATCTACTGCATCGCGCCCAAGGGAGAGAGCGCCGAAGCGCGCAGCAACCGCATCCGTCAGTACGAGGACTTCTTCAATGCCAGCGGTATGGCCACCCCGGACGATCTCGAGGAGTTCCGTTCCTGCCAGAAGACCTACCAGGCAGCCGGCGCCCCGTGGAACGACCTCAGCCGTGGTGTCACACACCAGATTCCCGGTCCGAACGACGTCGCGAAGGATCTCGGCATGAATCGCGTGCTCTCGAGCGGAGCCAAGACCGAGGACGAAGGCTTGTATCCCATTCAGCACGGATACTGGCGCGACGCCATGCTTGCGGCCGTAGATGCCGAGCAAGCCGCTTCTGCCCGGACCAACTGAGGATGTCGATCACCATGACACTAGCAACAGCCAACACCGTCACCCTCGAATCCGTGCAGCAGTTCCTCTACCGCGAAGCCCGCTATCTGGACGATCGTGAATTCGAGAAGTGGATCGAGTGCTACCACCCCGATTCCGAGTACTGGATGCCCGCCTGGGCCGACGACGGCGAGCTGACCACGGACCCGCACGCGGAGATCTCGCTCATCTACTACCCGAATCGCGGCGGTATCGAGGATCGCGTGTTCCGAATCAGGACTGACCGTTCCAGCGCGACAAGCCTTCCCGAGCCCCGCACCGGTCACAACATCACCAACGTGGAAGTGATCGAAGAACGCGGCTTCGTCGTCGACGTCCGCTTCAATTGGTTCACGCTGTACTTCCGCTACAACACCGTCGACACCTACTTCGGCACCTCGCACTACACGATCGACTTCTCGGGCGAGCAGCCGTTGATCATGAAGAAGAAGGTAGTCCTCAAGAACGACTACATCCATCACGTGGTCGACATCTACCACTTCTGACACGACTTCTCTTCGAATCGAGATGTTTCCCATGAGCATTCAAGCTGCGCCGACCTTTCAAGTAGCCCTGAGTTTCGAAGACGGCATCACCCGCTTCGTCGAATGCAACACCGACGAGACCGTCGCGGACGCGTCGTACCGCGCGCGAATCAACATTCCGCTCGACTGCCGCGACGGAGCTTGCGGCACCTGCAAGTCACTCTGTGAGTCAGGCACTTTCGATGCCGGCGACTACATCGAGGAGGCCCTCACGGACGGCGAGGCCGAGCAGGGCTACTGCCTTCCGTGCCAGATGGTGCCGGAATCTGATCTCGTGCTGCAGATTCCCACCACGTCGGCGGTCGCCAAGACCACTGCCGGTTCGTACACGTCCACGATCACCGAGATCATTCGCCATTCGGATTCGACTGTGGGTTTCACCGTCGAAGTCGACAACCGCGCAGATCTGGTCTTCCTGCCCGGTCAGTACGTGAACATCCTAGTTCCCGGAACCGAAGCGACGCGGTCGTACTCGTTCAGCACCGGCCCCGAGGTCGAGTCGGCGTCGTTCCTGGTCAAGATCACCCCGGGTGGTCTGATGTCCGAGTATCTCAGTCAGCGTGCGCAGGTAGGTGACACTCTCGAACTGACCGGACCGATGGGTAGCTTCTTCCTCCGGTCAGGTCAACGGAGAGCCCTACTGCTTGCCGGCGGAACCGGCTTGGCCCCGCTGCTCTCCATACTGGAGAAGATGCGTACCGAAAGCTCCACTCGGCCCGTTCATCTGGTCTACGGCGTCAGCTCCGACACAGATCTCGTCGAACTCGACAAACTGCACGACTACGCGGAGTCTCTACCCCAGTTCACCTTCGACTACTGCGTATCCGATCCCGACAGCACCGCACCGAACAAGGGCTATGTCACGGGCTTGATCGAGCCCGATCACCTCGACGACGGCAACGTGGACGTCTACCTGTGCGGCCCGCCGCCGATGGTCGAAGCCGTACGTCTGCACTTCAAGGACGTCTCGATCACACCCACGAACTTCTACTTCGAAAAGTTCAACAACGCGGCAGCACCCGCTGATTCACCGGCAGCCTCGGCCGAAGAATCAGCTGCCGACACGTACGAGATCGGTGAAGAACATCTGCCGGTCGCGGAGTCGGACGCACAGTTCGACGCTCGGATGGCACTCGAACTCGGAGCAATGGAACTCACGATCGGCCGCCTCACTCCGGCACAGTTGACGGAGTACCGCATTCTGGCGGAGAACTCGGCTACTTCCATCGACCGCGATCACTTCACGGACGCAGCGGCATTCACCGAAACCAATGCCTTGTTCCACGACTTCCTCTTCCGCTGCACCGGAAACGAAGTGCTGCTGCAGGCATACCACCGTCTCGAGGTCACACAACTGATGAACCGAGTGCTCCGCACCGCCGATTGGGTGGACGAACATGTCGCGGAGGATCACTCACGTATCGTGCGTGCATTCGAGCAGAATGATCGCGCCGCGGCCCGTGATCTGATCGTCCAGCACAGCGAACACGCCAAGTCGACGATGCACCGCGCCATCACTGACGCTCGGGAAAGTGTGGCGTCGTGAGCACGAGATTCTTCGCCGGCCGGTTCGACGACCGGGTCGTGGTCGTCACCGGAGCGGCTCAGGGGATCGGACGCAGCGTTGCCGAAAGAGTTTCCGCAGAAGGTGGTTCCGTCGCGCTTGTGGATCGAGCCGAACTGGTTCACGACATCGCGACACCGTTGGAACGTTCCCATTCGGTGACCGCGGATCTCGAGACATTCGAAGGTGCCCAGCATGCAATAGATTCCGCATTGGAGCACTTCGGACGCATCGACGTCCTGGTCAACAACGTCGGCGGCACCATCTGGGCCAAACCCTACGAGCACTACACGCCGCAGCAGGTACAAGCCGAGATCACACGATCGCTGTTCCCCACGCTCTGGACGTGCCGTGCGGTACTGCCCCATCTGATCGAGCAGGCGAGCGGCACCATCGTCAACGTCTCCTCGGTCGCCACCCGCGGCGTCAACCGTGTTCCCTACGCGGCGGCCAAGGGCGGAGTCAGCGCGATCACCGCTGCACTGGCGATGGAAGTCGCGCAGTACGGAATACGCGTCGTGGCAACCGCTCCCGGCGGAACCGAGGCGCCACCACGGGTCGTGGCACGCGGACCGGGCGCCGAGACCGACGAGGAGAAGGCCTGGTACCAGCAGATCGTCGACCAGACCGTCGACTCGTCGCTGCTCAAGCGTTACGGCACCCTGGACGAACAGGCTGCTGCTATCACTTTCCTTGCCTCCGAAGAGGCTTCGTATGTCACCGGAACGGTTCTGCCCGTCGCCGGTGGCGACCTCGGCTGAATCCAGCCTCCCCCGATTCCTGATCTCTCGAACGGAGATTCGCCATGTCCTCGATCGAACGTGGTTCCTGGGCCAGTGCCCGCCATCGCTCGTCAGTGTTGTGGGTGGTCACCATCGCCGCCATTGCCATTCTGTTCGACGGATACGACCTGGTCGTCTACGGCACGATCCTGCCGGTGCTCATGGACGACCCCAGCCACATCGGCACCTTGACCGCATCTCAGGCCGGTGCGTTGGGTTCGTATGCACTTGTCGGAGTGATGGTCGGCGCACTGACATGTGGAGCGATCGGCGATCACTTCGGTCGCCGAAAGATGATGCTGATCAACATCATCTGGTTCTCGGTCGGAATGGCACTCGCAGCGTTCGCCACCAGCATCACCACCTTCGGTCTGCTGCGGTTCTTCACCGGCATCGGCGTCGGTGGGCTCGTCGCCACCGCCGGAGCCATGATTGCCGAGTTCGCGCCGCCGGGACGCCGCAATCTGTTCAACGCCATCGTCTACAGCGGTGTCCCGGCCGGTGGCGTCATGGCTTCCGTCCTGGCGATCGTTCTCCGCGATTCCATCGGATGGCGCGGACTGTTTCTCATCGGCGCGCTGCCGTTGGTGTTCCTGTTCCCACTCGCCTGGTTCAAACTGCCGGAGTCTCCCGCGTGGCTCATTGCTCGCGGACGTGTCGAGGAAGCTCGCGCCATTTCCTCGAAGACTGGAATTCCGTTGCCTGTCGGTGCAGATCGACCCAACGATGCCGTAGCCGAGAAGGTCGGCTTCCGAGCGTTGGCGAGCAGACAATACGTCTGGGGCACCGCGCTTCTCGGCCTCATGAGCTTCGCCGGCCTCCTCCTGACCTACGGACTCAACACCTGGCTGCCCAAGATCATGGAAAACGCGGGATACAACGCGAAGGGTTCGCTCTCGTTCCTGTTGGTACTCAACGGCGGTGCCATCATCGGTGGACTTCTCGCCTCCAAGATCGCGGACGTCACCGGTCCGCAACGGGTTGTCGCCACCACCTTCGGCCTGGCTGCACTCGCCCTGCTGCTGTTCACATTCGGGTTCCCCCTTCCCGTACTCCTCGCCTCCGTTGCCATCGCGGGTGTCGGCACCATCGGTACTCAGGTCCTGATCTACGGATTCGTGTCCAACTACTATTCGACGGCCGCTCGGGCCGCAGGTGTTGCGTGGTGCGCCGGATTCGGACGTCTGGGCGGGATATTCGGGCCACTGATCGGCGGAAGTTTGATCAGCGCCGGAATCAGTTCCGAATCGGCGTTCTACGTCTTCGCCGGCATCGCGGTGCTGGGCGCCATCGTCACCTTCTTCGTGCCGAAGCAAGCACCCGACCTGGGTGCCACTGCACTTCGATCCGATGGAGACCGTGCCGAAAAGGAAACCCGTGGTGAGCCCGGCGTTACGGTAGTCGGGTGACACTTCGTGACCTGTTGCTCGGCCGAGAACGCGAGCTCGCCGTTCTCGGCCGAGCCTTGGCCGCGGCAGAGACAGGAGTGCCGACTCTCGTGCTGGTCGAGGGCGATGCCGGTAGCGGTAAGTCCACTCTCGTCGACCGGTTCGCCGAAATCTCTTCCGCTCATACGCTCCGCCGCGCTCGTGGGCTGGAGTGGGAATCGCACACTGCCTTCGGAGTGATCGATCAACTACTCGAACGTCCGGTTTCCAACTCGGACCCGGTCGCCGTTGCACACGAGATCGTCGACGCAGCGGAGCAACTGACCCTGATCGTCGTCGACGATGCCCATCACAGCGATGTCAGCTCACTTCAGGCAATCACCTCCGCCCTCCATCGAGGCCGAACGGCACCACTGCTGTTCGTCCTCGTCGCCGAGGAAACGCCGTTCCTGCGCGAGGATGTCAGGCAGATTCTCGACCTGCACTGGTCGACGCGATTGCACATCAGCCCGATCGACGCACCCGTCATCATCGACATAGCGCGCATGCGAAGCGGAATCGACCTCAGCTCCGGCGTCGCGCTTGCCCTTCAGGACTTCACCGCGGGCAACACACTCGACATCGTCTCGCTTCTCGACGAGCTGCCACCTACCTATTGGACCCAGTGGCACCGAACTTTGCCCGTCCCTCGCCATCGTGCAGTGTCGATCGCCGCCGCCCTCGCTATGTGTTCGGCGGGAGCACGAACGTTGATCGAAGCCGCAGCAGTTGTCGGGCGCAGCACGACGTTGTCGCATCTTGCTCAGCTAGCCGAAATCGACGACGTGGTCGGCGCCTTGGACAGCGCCTTTGCCAGCGGCCTCCTTTCTGTCCACGAGCAGCGCGGCAGCACCGAGGTGTCACTGAGCGGTCCGATGGTGACAGCCGCCGTGCACGCGGCGTTGGGACCCGCACACTTGCATCTCCTGCACACTCGAGCAGCCGAGATCGCTTGGGGAGAAGGTGAACGGCTTTTCCACCTTGCCGCTGCCAGCACCACCCACGACGAGGACCTCGCCGCCGAACTCGTTGCGTACGCATCACTACGAGCATCCGACGGCGCGTGGTCGGAAGTCGCCGATGCCATGATCACGGCAAGCCGTCTCACCACGGCCCGAACCGAACACGAGGACCGACTGCTCCGCGGAGTCGACGCGCTGACCGGATCGGGTGACATCCCCCGGGCCATGGTCTTCGTGCCGGAGATCGAGAGTATTTCGCGCGGGCCTCTCCGCGACGCCGTTCTCGGCTACCTCGCCATTCATCGGGGGCGACCGACCGAGGCCGCCGATCTTCTGACCAGAGCGTGGGACAGCTGCAGCGTGGATCGTGAGCCAGGCACCGCTGCGATGATCGCCCAACGAATGGTCCTTCATTCTCTGGCTCGACTCGATGGCACGGCCCTCGTCGAGTGGGTTGACCGCGCAGTCGAATTGGTAGGTCCTTCTGACCCCGCAGCAGTGGAGTCCGAAGCGATCAAGGGTCTCGGGCTCGGCGCTACCGGAAGAACCGAGAATGCGCTCGCGGCATACGACGAACTGTCCGATCGCGTCCGCCCCGGAGCCCAAGCACAGCGCTTCCAGATGGGACGCGGATGGCTCGAGCTTGCTTTGGATCACCCGGAGTCCGCCAGACGTGACCTCGAAAGTGCTGTGTCCACAGAGTTTTCCAGTGGTTCGGCAAGAATCTCGCTGTGGGCACAGGCCTGGCTCGCCCGCACTCAATTCGCGCTCGGAGCCTGGGACGAAGCGCTCTCGACCGTCGACGGCGCCGGGGCCGAGGTGGATCGGTTCGAGATCGAGATCATCCGACCGTTGGTCCACTGGTCGGGAGCACAGATCCACGCTCTGCGCGGCAACTGGGAACTGGCCCGTGACCACGTGCGACGCGCGTACGCCGGCGTTCACGCCTACGAAATCATGTATGTTCCTGCACTTCTCGCCAGAGCGCAGGTTGCCGAGGCCGCCGCCGACTACGCCGAAGTCCTGGTCGCGCTGGCTCCGCTCACCTCGAGCAAGGCGCAACAATGGCTCGACGAGCCAGGCTTCTGGCCGTGGGTCGATCTCTACGCCAATGCATTGGTCATGGTCGGGCGAGTCGATGATGCCGACGCCTTTCTACAACCACACGAGCAGACCGCACGACGTCGTGAGCACCGCTCAGCTGCGGCACGTCTCTGCTACGTTCGCGGCCGGATCCACGGCGCACGGGGCGAACTAGACTCGGCAAGAGAAAGTTTCGATGCTGCACTTCTCGGCATCGAGACGCTGCCGCTCCCCTACGACCGAGCCCGAATCAATTTTGCCTACGGCCAAACTCTCCGCCGGGCGGGGAAACGCGCAGAGGCCGACGTCGTCCTCCGGGCCGCCCGCGAGCTGTACCACTCGTTGGGCGCCGCTACTTACGTCGAGCGCTGCGAGCGCGAACTCCGCGCGGGAGGGTTGAACCTCTCGCGGACGGAGAAGGGAATCACCGACCTGACCCCGCAAGAGCGAGCCGTCGCCGACCTTGTCGCAGCGGGCAAGTCCAACAAGGAAGCTGCCGGCGAATTGTTCCTCTCCGTCAAGACCATTCAATATCACCTCACGCGCGCGTACGCGAAGCTCGGACTGCGATCACGGAGCGAACTCGCGGCTTTGTTCCGCGACCGGGGGCTTTCGGATCCGCATCAGGAGAACTGAGAACATGTCGGACACTGCGACGACCACGCCCGTTCGCGTCGTCACCGAGCCACTACCCCTCCCGCTCTACGGCCCGAAGCGGGTCTTACGCGACTTCGGCGGAACGTCCGTCGCCAACGGAATCATCGGCATCGTCTTCTCTGCCACCGGGCCGGTAGCAGTCATTCTCGCCGCGGGGTTGGCGGGTGGACTGAGTCAAGCTCAATTGGCCTCTTGGCTTTTCGGTGCCTTCTTCGTCAACGGCATTCTGACCATCACGGCTTCCTGGCTGTACCGGCAGCCGCTGGCCTTCTTCTGGACGATTCCCGGAACCGTAGTCGTCGGAGCGTCGTTGGAGCATCTGCCGTGGGAGCAAGTGCTCGGAGCGTGCTTCGCGACCGGCGGCCTGATCTTGTTGTTGGGATTGACCGGGTGGGTCACACCGATCATGGCCACCTTACCCATGCCCATCGTAATGGCAATGGTGGCAGGAGTTTTCCTTCATTTCGGAACCGATTTGGTCGAAGCGCCCGCCCACGACGCGGTGATCGCACTGCCGATGATCGCCACCTTTGTCGCCCTGAGCGTGTTCGCCAAGTTGGGAAGATTCGTTCCGCCCGTTCTCGGCGCGTTGATCGTCGGCGTAGTCGTGATACTCGCGACCGGAAGATTCAACTCCGCCGGCGACGCTCATGAGTGGCTGGCGCATCCGATGCTGACCACACCAACCTGGTCTTGGCAGGCGATGATCGAACTGGTTGTACCGCTGACGATCACAGTCGTCGTCGTGCAGAACGGCCAAGGAATCGCAGTCCTCCGAGCAGCGGGTCATCAACCGCCGATCGGGACAGCAACGGTTGCCTGCGGCGTGTTCTCTCTCGTGAACGCGGCGGTGGGTTGTGTGTCGACGTGCCTGACCGGGCCGACGAACGCATTGCTCACGGCGTCGGGAGAGCGGACACGCCAGTACACCGCCGGAATCTTCTGCGGCTTACTCGCCGTCGTCTTCGGACTGTTCGCCCCGACGTTCGTCGCGATGATGTTGGGAACTCCGATGGCGTTCATCGTCACTCTTGGTGGTCTGGCCATGCTCAAGGCCTTACAGGGAGCCTTCGTCACCGCATTCGGCGGGAAATTCACCTTCGGCGCTTTGATCGCGTTTCTCGTGACGATCTCCGACATCGAACTACTCAATATCGGCGCCGCTTTCTGGGGACTCGTGTTCGGGGTCATCGTCTCGCGCTTGCTCGAGCGTGGTGACTACACCTGACATGCGAACATTCGCATACACGACTTTGACAATCATTTACATTAAGCAGTAGATCTATACCCATGCACCTCAACACCCGCATGTCGCGGCGCCTCACCCTTGCCACATCAGTAGGCCTCTCGCTCGCCCTCGTTACGGGCTGCTCGTCCGACAACAAGGACTCCGCCCAGTCCGAAACCACGACCACGACGTCGGCCGCACCAACCGAACAGGCCTCGGCAACACCACGTCTCGCCGTGTCGTACGACGGCGGCGTCCTGGTGCTGGATGCAACCTCCCTCGACGTGGTCGGCGAGACCGAGATCGACGGCTTTACGCGACTCAACCCGGCCGGCGACGGTCGCCATGTCATGATCTCTGCCGGCGAAGCGTTCAAGGTGCTCGACACCGGCACGTGGTCTTCGGCCCACGGTGACCATTCTCATTACTACACAGCCGATCCCGCGATGTCCGAGGTCGAGTTCGCAGCCAACGAGCCCGGACACGTCGTGCGCCATGCCGGAAAGACAGTCCTCTTCAACGACGGCTCGGGACTGGTCGAGATCTTCGACCCGATTCAACTGGCAAAACGTCAACCTCGCGTCGAGACGTACACCACCCCGGAACCCCATCACGGTGTTGCCGTCGCACTTGCCGACGGAAGCCTGTTGACGACAATCGGAAATTCGGAGTCCCGCAACGGCATAGCTGTCCTCGATGCCGACCGCAAGGAAATCCTGCGCAACGAACAGTGCCCCGGTGTCCACGGCGAAGCAGTCGCTGCCGGCGAAGCCATCGTGCTGGGCTGCCAGGACGGGTTGCTCGTGTACAAGAACGGAGCGATCACCAAGGTCCAGAGTCCGGATGCATACGGCCGCATCGGAAATCAGGCAGGCTCGGAGGAGTCGGATATCGTGCTGGGTGACTACAAGACTGACAAGGACGCCGAACTCGAACGTCCGCAACGGGTCTCGCTGACCAACACGACGACGTCCGAACTCAAGCTCGTCGACCTCGGCACCAGCTACACCTTCCGCTCACTCGGCCGCGGACCACACGGAGAGGCACTGGTGCTCGGCACCGACGGCGCCATCCACGTCATCGACCCGAACACCGGCGTCGTCACCAAGAAGATCGCCGTCATAGACGCATGGACCGAGCCCACCAAATGGCAAGAGCCCAGGCCCGCGCTCTTCGTAGAAGATCACACCGCTTACGTCACCGATCCAGCGTCGAAGAAGCTGATCGCAGTCGACCTCGAGGACGGCAGCATCCTGACCGAGACCACTCTCGATCACGCCCCCAACGAATTGACCGGTGTCACCGGCTGATTCAGATCCTCACCTCAGGCCCCCATCTCACACCGAGATGAGGGCCTGAGCCGTTCTCGTGCTTCGCCTACTGACCAGGGCATCTCATACCCAGGCAGTCCTCGAGGTGCTACGACGCGCGCCTCAGAGAATCGAAGCCGTTGTCGCCAGCTCTGCTGGAGCTGAGCAATGAGCAGGACCACGATTGACCGCGGCACAAGTCAGCATGGAATAACTCCGTGTGGAGGTTCGTTGGAGATGGTGTCGGTGTTCGGTTCTTTGCCCCGGGTACCACCCCAGAATTGCCACTTCGAGTGGCCGCTTGCCGAGAGGCGCAAGACGGGCACCGACGCGTTGGAGCCGCTGGACACCTTTCGGTGCCAGCGGCTTTGTCGTCTGAATGATCAGGCCGGGTTTTCGCCGGCAGCGACGTCGAGGATCCACGTCACCCCGAACGCATCGGTGAGCATGCCGAAACCGGGGCTCCACGCCGCCGCGGCAAGACCCTCGATGATCGATGCACCAGCAGAGAGTTTGGCCCAGTAGTTCTGCACCTCTTCGAGGGTTTCGCCGCGAACCGAGACGAAGAACGGTTGGTCGGTGATCGTGGTGCCGTTCTCGCGGTGTGTCGAGCCTGCGTTGCCGACCGAGCCGCCCGACTGTCCTGGGATGTCGTATGCCATCACGCAGAATCCGTCCGCTGTCTCCACCTGGCCGAACACGACGTTCTCAGCGCCGGGCACCTCCTTGGGCATCCCGAAGTCGCCGTAGGTTGCGATCGTGACCTGGCCACCGAAGACGGACTGGTAGAACTCCAGAGCCGCGCGGGCGTCTCCGCGGAAGTTGAGGTGGGTCGTTGTCTTGATGCTCATGTCTGCTCCTAGTACGAACGTCGCCCGGGTTTTCCCTGACAACGTCGACTCTCACAGCCGTATAGGACTGTTTTCGTCCTAGACTCGTCGTAGTCTCACGACATGGCGACCACCACTCGGCTCTTGAATCTGCTGTCCCTCTTGCAGACCAGACGCGACTGGCCGGGCGCCCTACTCGCCGAGCGGCTCGACATCAGCCACCGCACGGTCCGCCGCGACATCGACCGGCTCCGGGAGATGGGTTACAGCATTGCGGCGACCATGGGCCCGGACGGCGGATACCGACTCGACGCCGGCAGCGAGCTACCACCCCTGCTGTTCGACGACGATCAGGTCATCGCCTTGGCAGTCGCTCTGCAGGCGGCGACGCTAACCGGCGTCGGCATCGAAGAGGACGCAGTGCGTGCGCTGACCACCTTGCGGCAAGTGATGCCGTCGCGTCTGCGCCATCGCCTCGACGCACTCACGTTCACCACGATTTCGACCGATTCCAGCGACGCAGACTCGGTGTCCCCTGAGGTGCTCGTAGCGATTTCCGCAGCGGTGCGCGCTCGCGAGGTGCTCCGCTTCGACTACTCGAACGGCCTCTCAACTGACAACATCGAAATAACACCCCCACGCCGCGTGGAGCCACATCATCTGGTGACCTCCAAGCGTCGCTGGTACCTCGTCGCGTGGGATCTCGAGCGAGACGACTGGCGAATCTTCCGCGCCGATCGCATCACTCCACGCACCCCGAACGGCCCGCGGTTCACACCGAAGGAAATCCCCGGCGGCGACGTCAGCGAATACGTGGCCGCGCGCTTCAAAGGATCGGAACATATCAACAAATGGCCGTGCCACGGCAAGGTCGTTCTCCATCGACCAGCCAGTTATGTTCTTCCCTTTGTCGAGGACGGCATCGTCGAAGATCTTGGACCCGAGCAGTGCAGTCTCGAAGCCGGATCATGGTCTTGGACGGCGCTGGCAGCCTCCTTCAACCGATTCGACACCGACATCGATGTCGTCGGCCCGGCAGAACTTACCCACGCTTTCGCACAACTCGCCGCCCGCAACGCCGCGACTGCTGCGAGCTAGTCAGGCGTCTCGAATGAGATCCAGGTCTCCAACACAACCGTGCGCCCGCGGGTTCGTGATAGCTTTCAAGTCCTCAGAGGACCTGAGGACTTGAAGACCTGAACGAAGGGATGCCCAAGGAGATGAAGAAGGGGCAAGTTGCATTTCTCACCGGCACACACGTCGTGAACGATCTGTATCAGGGGGCTGTGCCTGCACTACTGCCATTCATGATGCTCGAACGCGGATATTCCTACTCCGCCGTCGCCGGAATCACGCTCGCAGCGACCGGCCTATCCAGTGTCGTGCAACCCGCATTCGGCATGCTGGTCGATCGAAAGAGCCGAAATTGGCTGGTACCCACGGGTTTTGTGACGGCCGCAGCAGGAATTGTCGTGGCAGCGATGAGCACCACATACATCGTTACTTGGCTGGCAATTGCCGTGGCAGGCATCGGCATCGCCGCATACCATCCGCCCGCCACAAATTTGGCACGCGCGGCTGGAGGTCATTCGCAGAAAGCCATGAGCGTGTTCTCCGTGGGCGGCACGTTGGGCGCCTCGCTGGCACCACCGTTTGTCACGCTCGTCGTTGGCTCACTCGGATTGTCCGGCGGCTACCTACTCGCAGTTCCTGCAGTGGTGGCGGCTATTTGGTGGATGGTCGCCCAGTCGCGATCGATCAACACGGGTGAGGCCGAGTCAGCCCAGTCACTGAGTGCGCAACTGGCAGCGAACGGTCCCGTGTCAGACGATTGGCGCTCGTTCACCCGACTCGTGCTGGTAACGGTCTGTTGGTCGATTCCGTACGTGACCACACTGTCGTTGGTCTCGCCGTACGTGCTCAACGGACTGAACGGATCGTCCTCGAGTGCCGCAATCGTGTTGTCCTCCTTCACATTGGCAGGAGCGGCCGGAACGCTACTGGGTGGAGTCCTCGCGGACCGTCGTGGTCGACGCGCATCCATCCGACTCGGCTACCTGCTTGCGGTACCTTCACTGGCACTGCTCGCTGCCGCCCCGCACGTTGCGATTGCCGAACTGGGAATCGTCTGCCTCGGATTCGCGATGTTCCTGCCCTTCGCGCCACAGGTGACGTTGGCTCAGGACTACCTACCGAATCGCCCCGGTACAGCAAGTGGGGTGACGCTCGGACTCGCGATGTCCGTGGGAGGCATCGCATCTCCGCTGTTCGGCTACCTGGCAGATCACTTCGGACCGCGCATGGCGATCGGGGCGACAACTGCAGTGCTGTTCGTCGGCGCCGTCATCGCATTCACCTTGCGCGATCGACGCCTCGACCCGGAAGACGAGACGGAGCGCGAACTGGACGTCATCGCCCTTCGATAAACCAAAAGACGGCCCCGTAGTCTGAAGATTCATCGGAGGACATGAAGTATTACTCGGTGAGCCGCTCCATTGCGGTTCACCGAGTCAGTCAGGAGCAGTCACATGGCAGTGCGCCAGGTCAAGCAGCAGTCGCTTGTACAGAAAGCCGCAGACGAACTTGCGCGCCTCATCGGCGACGGCGAGTGGCCGGTCGGGACGAAAATCCCGAACGAGCAGGATCTGAGCACACTCCTCGGAGTCGGGCGTTCGACCGGCAGGGAAGCCGTGCGTGCACTGATCGCGTCGGGACAGCTCTACTCTCATCAAGGATCCGGCACCTACGTCATGTCCTCGACTCCGGTCACAGAACTCGAGCGAGAACTCAAACGCTCGGACCGCCGCGAAGTCTACGAAGTACGCAGACTTCTGGAGGTGGAAGCGGGCCGTCTGGCTGCCATGCGTCGGACCTCTGCCGACGTCGACCTGTTACGAGCAGCACTCGAAGCCCGTGAAAATGCCTCGACACCAACAGAATTCGTCGACGCCGACATGGAACTACATCGCGCCGTGGTGAATGCAGCACACAACGGCGTGTTGTCGATGGTGTTCGACTCATTCATCGAAACGCTCCGAAACTCGGCCCTGGACGTGATCACCGACGTCACGGCACGAAACCCCCAATCCATCGACGACGAAGCCGCTGCCCACCGAGATCTGGTGGAAGCAATCGTCGCGGGTGATGCCGACGCTGCCAGCGCGGCAACGCGCAGGAACATGGACGGGCTCGACTGACCCTCTCTATCGTTGTCAGGCATGACGTCCACATCGCTCCCTCCACGGGGTCTCCGGATCGGTCTGTCCGCCATCGCGTGGCTAAACCTGCTCTCTGCGCTCGTAGGAATGGCGGGCCTGACGATCGGCGGCGGGATGGGCCTGCCTCCGGAGTGGATCGAGGGAACCGTCTTTCCTTCCTATTTCTGGCCCGGAATCCTCCTCGGCGTTGTCGTCGGAGGCATCCAAGCCGCCGCGCTCTTCGCTCAGCACAACAGGTTCCGCCTGACGTGGGGCCTGCACGCGGCCGCCGGCCTGACCATGATGATCTGGATCTTCGTCGAGATCGCCATCGTTCTCGCCTGGTCGCCGCTGCAAGGCATCTTCTTCACCACCGGACTCGTCCAGACGATCCTCGCCGTCCTTGCACTCGGCGCCTGGCCCCGCCCCTTCCTTCAACGAACCGAAAATTGACGGAATCTGCTCTCGAACAACAGAATCGCTACGGCCGGGCCCACCTCACCTTCCCAAAAAAGCGCTTGACTCGAAAGTTTGTTCGAGTAAGATGGGGGGTGGAACGGGGGGTTCTCATGACGATCAACATCACCGACGGTGCTGTCACTGGCAATGATGCTGTCGCCGACGTGGTCAACAGCTCCGCCGTGGGTGTGCGCGCACGATTGTGGCGGCTGCACCCCACCGACGTCCGCGAGATCGCCATCGCTGCATCAGCGGAAATCCTTCGCCTGGAAGCCATTCGAGTAGCCGCCCTCGACACCTTGACGTTGAACCCAGACGAACAAGTGCT
>NZ_JBHTSW010000038.1:0-56490 GCF_042794945.1 Rhodococcus sp. NPDC056506
CCCGCCCACCCCCTATATCAACACCCTACGAGTCGTCGGCCGCGACAGTTGTGTAAAAGCCACCGGTGCTTGCCTGCCTGCTCCACACCGATGGCCCCCGCCGAAATCGGCGGGGCACTTCGTATTTCGCGGAGTTTCGCGGGTCAGTTGCCCTTGACATTCACGATCTGACGCAGCGTGTGCCGAATCTCGACCAAGTCCTTCGCGTCGTCCATGACGACGTCGATGTCCTTGTAGGCACCCGGGATCTCGTCGAGGAACGCCGCGGAGCGCTTGTATTCGATTCCGACCATTGCCTTGTCGAGATCTTCGATGGTGAAGGTCTTGCGTGCCTGGTTACGTCCGTACACCCGGCCCGCGCCGTGGGGGCTGGACTTGAACGACGGCACGTTTCCCTTACCGACGACGACGTAACTCGCTGTCCCCATCGAACCGGGGATGAGCCCGGGAGTGCCCTCGTCGGCCTTGATCGCACCCTTGCGGCTCAGCCACACACCCCGGCCCATGTGGAATTCCTTCTGCGTGAAGTTGTGGTGGCAGTTGATCCGCTCGATCTCGTCGATGATCGTGCCGTCACCCATGAAGTGCGCGAAGTCCTTCACGACGCGGTCCATCATCTCCTCACGGTTGAGCAGAGCGAAGTGCTGAGCCCAATTGAGATCGGTGATGTACGAGTCGAATTCGGGTGTCTTCTCGATCAGGTAGGCAAGGTCCGGATCGGGAAGGTTGATATACCACCGCTCGCACAAGTCCTTGGCGATCTTGATGTGATGCTGTGCGATCTTGTTTCCGATACCGCGGCTACCCGAGTGCAGGAACAGCCAGACGCCGTCGCTCTCGTCGAGCGTCACCTCGATGAAGTGGTTACCAGAACCCAGCGTTCCGAGCTGAAACCTCCAGTTGTTCTTGAACTTGTCGTAGAAGGGCAGACGATCGCCCGCCATGGTCTCGAGTTCTGCGATGCGGATTTGCGCCGTGTCGCTCAGCGTCTTGTTGTAGACACCCGCCGAGAGTGGAACGGAGCGTTCGATGCTGTGGCGAAGAATGCTCAGGTCGCGGCCTTGCAGGTCGCGTACGTTGAACTGGGTTTTGACTGCGATCATTCCGCAGCCGATATCGACTCCGACGGCGGCGGGCATGATTGCGCCTTCCGTCGGAATGACCGAACCCACCGTCGCTCCCGCACCGAGGTGCGCATCCGGCATCAATGCCAGATGTGGACGGACAAAAGGCATCTGGGACGTGCGCAGCGCTTGCTCGCGAGTATTCTCGTCGAGTATCGATGCCCAGTTCCACAGCCTCTTGGTGATCTTCTCCATCAGATTTCTCCCACATAGTTCACAACCGAACCGATCGGTCCGGTGTGTCGTGCAGGAATGACCATGCGCTCGGTCAGTGGTTGTGTGCAACCTCTTTTCAGGTGCGCAGGCCGTCTGCGAGTTCGTAGATTCGTCCGACGTACTTCTCCTGGAAGGCTTTTCGGGCAGCGTCTGCTTGTTGTCGCTCGCCCATTCTGGAGTAGAGGTACTCGAGTTGAACCAAGCTCTCGCCGATGTCGACGCGTCGCTGGTCGAGAACCGTCAGCTCGTCGACCAGTCGAGTCAGATCTAACGCGGTGCCCGGTACCTCGTCCATGGTGGTCCTCGATGTTCGTGGGTGCTTCCTGACTTCGAGGCTAGCACTCTTCGAACATATTTTCGATACCTGGCCTGTTTGTTTACTTCGACAACGTGGCGGTCAGTTGGTCGATGGCATACGGAATGCTCAGGACTGTGTTGCCGGACATCGCCGCACCAACCGGTGGATCTGCGGTGTATCGCACGACTACCGCGCTTCCGTTCTTCACGGCGGGTAGGCGCTGGTAGAGGGTGTTGCCGGCGAGGGCCTTCTCTCCCTCCGGGTCGGCCATCACGATCAAGCGGTCGACTGACTCGAGGATGTCGTAACGCTCGTTCGGAAGCCAGTCGCCGAACTGTTCGCCGACAAAGGCGTCGACTGTCGGGGGGAGGGTGAAGCCGAGCGAAGAGAGGAAGATGCCACGTGGGTCGTGCGACGAGAATACGTATCCCTCGGGAGTGTCGAGGTTGACGATCGTTGCGGTTTGCCCGGAAAACTCCGGGTGTGCAGCGCGAGCGGTGGCAAACGCGTTTTCGGTATCCGTGATCAGTTGCTGAGCTTGTGGTTCTTTGCCGAGGGCGCGCCCGGCGGTGAGTGTCATGTCGGTCCACGGCGTTGTGTACGCGTCGTAGTCCTTGCTCTGCACGACAGTCGGCGCAATCGAGGTCAGCTTCTTGTAGGTCTCCGTGTCGATGTCGGCGTACAGCGCAAGGATCAGATCTGGTGCGAGGGAGGCGATTTGCTCGAAGTTGAAGTCTCCGCCGCTGTTGATGTAGGTCGGAGTCTTTCCCTTCCAGTAATCCTTCGTCCACGGCCAGCTTTCATCCATGCCGGAGCCCCACCATTCGGCCATGCCGACGGGTTCAACTCCGAGGGCAAGCAATGGTTCGTGATCGGTATATCCGAGTGTCACTACGCGCTGTGGTTCGGCGTCGATTGTCGTCGAACCCAGGGCGTGCTCGATCGTCACGGGGAATGCGTCGTTGCTCTGGGTCGCTGACGCGGTGTCGACGCCTTGCGAGGTTCCGCAGGCGGTCGAGAACCCGATGATCGCGGCCGTCGTGAGTAAGGCGGCGAGGATTCGGGTGCTACGTGAGGGCACGTGCATGCTCCTTCGAAGTGGTGGGCGAAGTGATCTGAGTTCCGTGTGAAGTGCTGAACTGGTCGCGTCAGCAATAAAGTGAGGCTAACCTTTGCAGGATCGTCGGTCCATCCTTCAGGATGGACTCGGATACGCCCAGAAAGACGCAAAATGTCCACTATCGAGTACTCGACTCGTCCAAAGTCCTTGCTAGCGCTACCCGATAGTCGCGGACGGACATTCAAAGATTTTCAGGTCTACACCAACGTCGTCGACGGAGTGACTGCGTACGGAGCTCATCGACACCCCGAGCATCAGATCGCCTGGATGAGTGAAGGGACGATGCAGATCGCTGCCGGAGGCAATGTGTGGCACCTGCACAGCGAGCACTTGGTCTGGTTGCCGGGCACCGTTCTCCACGACATGACACTTCTGACGGAGGGGTGCATGATTGCGGCCTATGCGCGTCCGGATCTACGCCCTGCCGGGCCGCGGTGGACTCAGCCACTTGTTCTCGAAGTCGATGCTCTGTCCGCTCAATTGCTGCGCCATCTCGCCGACCGGACCATCGATGATGCTCGGCGGTTGATGAGTCAGGAGTTGCTCTACGACATTCTTGCTGCCGCGCCCGAACGGCACGACGTCCTCGCGGTTCCTCGCAATGCTGCGGCGAGTTCGGTTTCTGCCCGCATCCTTGCCGATCCGGCAGACTCACGGACGCTGGGGGAGTGGGCGGGCGAACTCGGGGTCAGTTCCAAGACCTTGATGCGTGCCTTTGTCGCCGATACCGGGATTACCTTCGGGCAGTGGAGAACTCGAGCACGCATGTACGCATCACTCGAGATGCTCGCGCGGGGTGAGGGTGTCAATGACGTTGCCCCGCAGGTTGGTTACCGCACCAGCAGTGGGTTCATCGCCGCATTTCGGGAAACCTTCGGTACGACGCCGGCCCGGTACGGCGGAAAGCTGATGCGGTGATTTGCTGATGATTTCTTGAACTCGGTTGACGGCAAAGCTTTGTTCGGCAACGTAGAAATGGGCCGAGCTACCAGCATCTGCTGGTAGCTCGGCCGATTTACTAATCTGAACTGAGTCAGCTCATGTTGCCGAGCACATTGCCCAAGACACCGCTGATGACATTGGTCATCGACCCCTGCGGGTCGGTCAGGGAGCCGAATACCTGGCCTGATCCGGAGTTGAGTGAGCCGAAGCCCATGTCCTCGAGGCTTCCGGCGCCCGCCTCGACGGGGTTCGGCTGCCGGATGGTGACGCACACGCCCATCGGGTTGATGTTCCAGTCGCCCGCCGCCAGCACAATGTTGGTGCCGGCGCCGCTGTCGAGCTGCGTGCCTACAACTGCGTTATCGGGAACTTTGTAGGTGGTTTCCAAAGCGATGACGCCGCCGCCCGCAGTGGTCCATCCGCCGCCCTTTGCCACCACGGAGTTGTTGCCGACAACGACGGTCTTGGTGACGTCGTCCCACTTCTGGTCGCCGATAAGCCATTTGACGTTCAGGCGAGCCTTGACCAGCTGGAATCCTGCCGGGTGGAAATCGCGGATCTGATTGACGAGGGCTCCGGAACCGGAAACCTTGGTGATGTAGGTGACCGTCTGACCCGCGGCGACCTTTCCATCGCCGACAACCTCCTTGCTGACGGTGTACGGCGTCCCGAGGGAACCGGCCCAACTATCGGTGACCGACTGGTTGAGCGCGCATGCCGGTGCTGCTTGCGCCACCGACGCTCCAAGTCCAACAGTGACGCCGGCGGCGAGGAGAACGAGGGAAGTGGTGGTGGCTACTGCGTGGCGTAGTGAGCGGCGGGCCATGTAGAACTCCATTCAGCGGGGTGCGTGACGGTTTGAGCAAAACTGTAACTAGTTCTACTGGACTTTCGTCCAATTTGTGGGGATTTCAGAAAATTGTCAGGGTTCGGGTCGCCGTTGGTGTGTCGCGCTGCCGAACTCCACAGGTTCTGGGTTGTCAACAGGTTGTTTTTGGGTGGCTTGGTTTGGTGGTGGTGGGTTGAGGGTGGTGGTTAGGACGCGTTTCGTACGGGGCGGGCGCGCGGTCGTATGAGTGGTGGGGGCTGCGATGGCGAGGAATATGGCGTTGGGTGCTCGGGGCGAGGATGTGGCTGTCGAGTTCCTGATCGATGCGGGTTTGGAGATTGTCGAGCGTAATTGGCGTTGTCGGTACGGCGAGTTGGATGTGATTGCGACGTCCGGTGATCGGATTGTGTTCGTGGAGGTGAAGACTCGCTCTGGTGTCGGGTACGGGAGTCCTGCGGAGTCGGTGACGTTCGCGAAGCAGCGTCGGATTCGGGTTTTGGCGATGCAGTGGCTCACTGATTCGGGCCGGTCGTGGTCGAGGGTGCGTTTCGATGTGGTGGCGGTGTTGATCGGCCGCGACGGCGAGCCTTCGGTCGAGCATTTTGTGGACGCGTTCTGATGGCGTTGGGGCGGGCGCATTCTGTTGCGGTCAGTGGTGTGGACGGGCAGATCGTGGAGATCGAGGCGGATATCGGGCGTGGGTTGCCTGCGGTGCATTTGGTGGGGCTTCCCGATACGGCGTTGCACGAGTCGCGTGATCGGATTCGGGCGGCGGTGACCAATTCTGGTGAGGAGTGGCCGGACAGCAAGGTGATTTTGGCGTTGTCGCCGGCGACGTTGCCGAAGGTGGGCAGCGTTTACGATTTGGCTCTGTCGTTGTCGGTTCTCGACGCGGCGAAGAAATTACCACGGAAGTTGTTGCGGGAGACTGTGTTTTTGGGGGAGTTGGCGCTCGACGGTCGTTTGAGGACGGTGCGTGGTGTGTTGCCTGCGGTGCTTGCGGCGAAGAGGGCGGGGTGGGGGTCTGTGGTGGTTCCAGCTCGGGCGTTGGCTGAGGCGGGCCTGGTGAAGGGGATCGAGGTGCTGGGCGCTGACGATCTGTCTGCGGTGATCGGGTGGTTGCGTGGTGAGTTGGCGCTGGCTGTTCCTGATGTTTTCGAGCGTGCTGATGCGGTGACGGTGCGGGATCTGAGTGAGGTTGTCGGGCAGACGGATGCTCGGTGGGCGATCGAGGTTGCTGCGGCGGGTGCGCATCATTTGATGTTGACGGGTCCGCCGGGGATCGGGAAAACGATGTTGGCGCAGAGGCTTCCGGGGATTCTTCCGCCGTTGACGGAGGGGGAGTCGTTGGAGGTGACGGCGATTCATTCGGTGGCGGGGGTGTTGCCGGAGGATCGGCCGTTGATAGATATGCCGCCTTTCATTGCGCCGCATCACAGTTCGTCGGTCAGTTCGCTGGTGGGTGGTGGTAGTGGGATGGCTCGTCCTGGTGCGGTCAGCCGGGCTCATCGCGGCGTGCTGTTCCTCGACGAATGTGCCGAGATCGGGGTGAAAGTGCTCGAAGCGCTACGCACACCACTCGAAGACGGGGAGGTGCGAATCGCCCGGCGGGACGGAGTTGCTCGTTACCCGGCGCGATTCCAGCTCATCCTGGCCGCGAATCCGTGCCCGTGCGCGCCGCCCCGAGACGCGGATTGCGTCTGTGCACCCGCGGCACGTCGCCGATACCTGGGTAAATTGTCCGGCCCGTTGTTGGACCGAGTCGACATCAGGGTCCGCATGCAGGCCGTTGCAACCGGAGCGCTGATCGACGAAGTGGGGGAAAGCACCAGCGATGTTCGTGCGCGCGTGGCGGCAGCTCGAGACACTGCGGCCCAGCGGTGGAGTGAGTACGGGTGGCGGACCAACGCGGAGGTACCAGGGCCGGCGCTGAGGCAGAAGTTCAGACTCTCGCGTGCTGCGTTGGCGCCAGTGGAACGGGCGCTGCGTAAAGGGGTGATCACTGCTCGTGGGGCGGACCGAGCGTTGCGGGTTGCCTGGAGCGTCGCCGACTTGGCAGGTGAGACGATGCCCGGACCAGATCAAGTTGTCACTGCACTCGACTTCCGAGACAGAGGATTCCAATGACTGCACACGATCCACGACTACTCGCTTGGGCATATCTGTCCCGCGTCGTGCAAGGGCCCAGCGCGTACATGTCCATGTTGATCGACGAGCTCGGGATCGAAGAAACTGCGAGGGCGGTCCGCACCGGCGATCTGCCACCCGCGATCGAGGAGAAGACGCGAGCGCGCGCTCACATCGACACAGCCCAGCGAGACCTCGACCTGATGGCGGCGATGGGAGGCAGACTCGTAACACCGAACTGCGCCGATTGGCCGGCGTGGCGAATGCTCTCCTTCGACGGACTCGACGCCGCCGCCGGCGAGATCGCGCCATTTGTGTTGTGGGTGTTGGGGTCTGGGGATCTGGTAGATCTGACCGAGAGATCGGTTGGGATTGTCGGCACGCGGGCCTCGACTGCGTACGGCGAACACGTGACGGCAGAGATTGCCGGTGACCTGGCTGTCGACGGATGGACCGTGATTTCCGGGGCGGCCTTCGGTATCGACGGGGTCGCGCACCGCGCTGCATTGGGCGTAGGGGGAACCACAATGGCTGTCTTGGCCTGTGGCGTGGATCGTGCCTATCCGTCAGGGCATGCGCGACTACTCAAACAGATAGCGAGTTCGGGTGCAGTGATAAGTGAATATCCACCGGGCACAACACCTGCAAAGTTCCGGTTTCTGGCAAGGAATCGACTGGTTGCTGCATTGTCGGACGGAGTAGTGGTGGTCGAGGCCGGATGGCGCAGTGGGGCACGCAATACTGCCAATTGGGCTCGGAAGTTAGGCCGCCCCGTGATGGCGGTGCCCGGACCGGTTACCTCGGCATCGTCGACCGGATGTCACCGGATGATCCGCGAAGGTGAAGCGCACCTCGTCTCCAATGCCGTGGACGTAGTCGAAGCGTCGGGTCCGTTCGGTGTGGGTGATTCCGCGGAGGATGTCGCCGCGACGCGTGACATCGACGCATTGCGAGGCAATTCTCGGTTGGTGTACGAAGCTTTGCCGGGAACAGGTTCCCGTAGTACCCGTGAGTTGTCCGAGGAATCGGGATTGCTCGTAGCTCAGGTTCGTGCAACTCTTCCTCTGCTCGAACTCGAGGGGTTTGCGAGTTCTGATTCGAGTGGTTGGTTTCGAACGCGGTAGCGCGAGAACTTCATTCTGCTCTTCCTGTGGGCAGGTGGCGATGCTCACTAACTGTTCCTGCGATTGCGAAACGTGAATACCCTCGCGGTGCTGGTAATTGCACGTCAGGGCTGTTTTTCGTGAACTTGCTCGGCTGTGTGCAGCGTTATTCTCGACCCTGCTATCCAGACCTGGCGGTGAATTTCAACGGGCCTCAGGAAAGTCTCAGGTCAATGTGCTTAGTCGTCTGATTAGTCTGGATCACAGTGAAGGCTGGTATTGATTGGTATGTCGTTAACCCGCTGCTAATTCGGACCATTGAGTCTGTTCGGAAATGGCAGAGGTTTTCGGACTTCTTTTGTTCATCAACGCTCTATCTGTGTATTGTGAAGGAGAATTGAATCGATCATTGAAAGAGGAGTGCAATGGCTGAGAAGCTGATTCGGCAACTCATCGACGACCTTGACGGTAAGCCGATTGACGATGGATTCGGTGATCGAATTGAGTTCTCTTACCAGGGAACGGATTACGTGATCGATCTGCGCGCCACCAATGCGGAGAAGTTCGACGCTGCGGTGAAGCCGTTCGTCGAGGCGGCTGCGAAGGTGAGCGGAAAACGCGGTAAGAAGGCTCAGGCTGCATCTCCGCAGGCCACGTCGGGTTCCGGACGCTCCAAGGAGACGCTCCAGGCCATTCGCGACTGGGCGGGTAAGAACGGTTACGAAGTTGCTCCGCGTGGGCGTATCAAAGCGGAAATCATCGACGCTTTCGATGCTGCACACTAGGCTGAATTAAATACCTCCTCTGGCTCCTGGCGAACCTCGTCAGGAGCCAGAGGCGTATTGTGACCCGGAAGCGTATTTTACTGTTGCTTTGCTAATTTCTCCGATAGTGATGTCCTGCCTGATCATCCGCTGGTTCGTGAGCCGATAATTTGGCTGCCATCACATTTACCGGGCAGAGTGGTCGGTTTATTTCGTTGCTTACCCTGATCTGTCCGCGCGCTGGACGGATTCACCGCGGAGGCATTTTGCCCGTGCACTGCAATTGTCGTGTACCTTAGTTAGGTAACACTAACTTTCGGAAGGATCTTTCTGTGGCCAAGCCGACAACTGCATTGACGGTTCTGCGGACCGAACAATTGACTCCCCATATGGTGCGAGTGTTTCTCGGGGGATCGGGCTTCGAGTCGTTCACTCCCAGCGAATACAGCGATTCCTATGTAAAGATCGAATTCGGCACGCCTGATCAGCCGGTACTGCGTACCTACACGATTCGTTCGTACGATCTCGATGCCAAAGAGATTGCGATCGATTTTGTCGTCCACGGTGACATGGGTGTTGCAGGTCCGTGGGCCGCGTCAGTTCAGCCGGGCGCGGAGATTACCTTGCGTGGACCCGGTGGCGCGTTTTCGCCGTCACCAACCGCTGATTGGTATCTCTTCGTCGGAGACGAGACCGCAATACCCGCTATTTCGGCGTCGATAGCGCGATTGGCGCCGAATGCGGTCGGCTACGCCGTTGTCGAGGTCGGTGGACCAGAGGACGAAATCGCACTCGATGCCCCAGAAGGTATCGCGGTGACCTGGCTACATCGCGGAGCGTCATCCGACGCGGTGGGTGAAGAGTCGGCGGGTGACAACGCGCCAGTCGTCGCCGCGGTCAAGGCGCTCGAGTGGCTACCGGGCGAACCGCACGTATTCATTCACGGTGAAGCGCAAGCCGTCATGCATAACCTCCGGCCGTACATTCGCAAGGAACGAAACGTCCCGGCGTCGGCCGCTTCTATTTCCGGCTATTGGCGTCGTGGTCGCACCGAAGAAGGATTCCGGGTCTGGAAGTCCGAACTCGCCGCGGCCGAAAACTAACTCGCGGTGGCCTTGCCGCGAGTCAGCAACACGAGCGCAACGGCCGCGAGAACTCCGAAGGTGGGAATTGCGATTGCCATCGGCACGGCAGTGTCTTCTCCCGCAATTCCCACCAACGGCGAAACCAGCGCTGCCAAGCCGAACTGGCCCGCTCCCATCAGGGCTGAACCAGTTCCGGCCGCGTTGGTGACCTCTCCTTGGGCGAGAGCGGTTGCATTGCCCATGATGAACCCGATGCTCGAAATCGCCACGAACAGCGGGACCAAGATCAGCCACGTATTCGTGGAACTGAAAACCACGCTGGTACAGAACAATACGGCGCCGCCCATGAGGAGCAGGCACACCCCGAAACGGAGTAGCGTGCGAGCTCCGACGCGACCGAGCAGGCGAGTGGTGATCATCGCTGCCGTGACCATTCCGGTGGCGTTCACTGCGAACACGATCGAGAATTGTGACGGACTCAGCCCGAGGACATTCTGAACGACGAACGGCGACGCGGAGATGTACGCGAACAGGGCGCCGAATCCGAAGACGAATGCGAGCGCATATCCGAGGTAGTGCTGATTTCGGACGACGTATCTCAGATTCGAGATCAGTGCCTTCAATCCACCGCCGTGGCGTCGCTCGGGTGGGAGTGTCTCGGGAACAAGCAAAACGACACCAGCCACCATCACGGCGCCCGCGACCGCCAGGACCCAGAAGATTCCGCGCCACCCGACGGGGCCGAGAAGTGCGCCGCCGATCAGTGGCGCGACCACGGGAGCGATACCGCCGATGATCATCATGATGCTGAAGAGCTTCGCTGCGTCGTCGCCGCGCGCCCGGTCGGCAATACAAGCACGGGCCAAGACGATGGCAGCGCCTCCACTCAATCCCTGGACGAGTCGGGCGCCGATGAGAAACTCGATGTTGGGCGCCACCGCGCACGCCGCACCGCTCAGCGCTGTGATGATCGTCGCGGCAAGCAGTATTCGCCGCCTCCCCAGTCCGTCGGAGATCGGACCGATGATCAGCTGGCCGATTCCGAGGCCGGCCATGAAGGTGGTCAGTGTCAGCTGAACGCTGGCCGCAGTAGTGTCGAGTGCATCCGCCATCAAAGGTAGGCCGGGCAGGTACATGTCGATGGACAGTGGAGCGATTGCGGAAATCAGTGCCAGTACAAACAGCATCTTCAGAGGAATTGCTCGATTCACCGATCAACCCTATCGGCGAGGCAGCTTGCAGTTTCAATCGCGGCGGGCGAGCGTGTGTTCATGACTGACGCATTGCCGGCGAGCTTGAGTGGTCACCTCGATGCGTATGCCGAGCACCTCCGACTGAGCCGAGGGCGGTCGGAACACACGATCCGTGCCTACGTCGGTGACGCGCGGGCATTGCTGACCCATTTCGCTGCGGGTTCGGCGACTGCAGATCTCGATGGCCTCGACTTAGGAGTCATGCGCTCGTGGTTGGCTGCCCAGAATGCCGTGGGAACGGCCCGGACGACGGTAGCTCGACGGGCGTCGTCGGCGCGCGGTTTCACGGCGTGGCTCGCGCAGACAGGACGCATTCCCGTCGACCCCGGTACGCGTCTGGCGGCTCCACCTGCTCGCCGCACATTGCCGACGGTGCTGCGTCAGAGCCAGGCCCTCGATGCAATGGATGCTGCGGAAAGTGGTGCGCAGCAACAAGAGCCGCTCGCCCTGCGGGACCGGCTAATCGTGGAGTTGTTGTACTCCACCGGAATTCGCGTCGGCGAGTTGTGTGGACTGGACGTCGAGTCGGTCGACGCCGATCGACGCCTGCTGCGTGTGCTCGGCAAGGGAAACAAGGAGCGATCGGTGCCCTACGGCCTGCCCGCAGAATCGGCACTGAACGGATGGCTGGAGCACGGAAGACCCGCACTGACTTCGGATCGGTCTGGGCGGGCATTGCTCCTTGGAGTTCGAGGCGGCCGGCTTGATCAGCGTCAGGCGCGTTCGGTGGTCCACGAGACCATGGCCGCAATTCCAGGGGCCCCCGACATGGGTCCGCACGGGCTCAGGCACTCGGCTGCGACACATTTGCTCGAAGGCGGTGCAGACCTTCGTGTGGTGCAAGAACTTCTCGGGCACGCGAGTCTGGCGACCACTCAGCTGTACACGCATGTATCGGTCGAACGGCTTCGATCCGTCCACGATCAGGCCCATCCGCGCGCCTAGATTGTGAAGCGACGCGAGTTCTCGGCGGGTATTTGGTAGCGTCGCAGGTCAGAAGAGTGAACAATCGGCAAAGTTCGATCGTCGTGTCAAGACACTCGATTACATGCGATATCCGGGGGATTCGTGAACCGCCAAGATGTGAAGCACCCGCCGAACAGTGGCCAACCGGCCTGGCTGTCCGAAGCGCCGCAACCGGCTCCCGTGCCGGTGTCGACTCCGGAGCCGGCGGCACGACCGCAAGAGGCCTGGGCCGCGCCGCCGCCGCCGTCGAGCCAGCAGCAGGTGACCAACCAGGACCTGGTTGCCGAAGCTTTACTGAAACGCCCTAAACGGACACCGCGGGGCGGCTGGCGAAGAGGATTGCATCGTGCGACCGGGGGCGTGGTCAATCTCGGGGATTCGACCAACGAACAGCGCAACCGCGCACTGGCCGCCAGAATCGAGCAGCCGATACGCAACGACTACCGAATAGCGTTGCTCTCGCTCAAGGGTGGCGTCGGCAAGACGACCGTCACGGTGGGACTCGGTGCGACGTTTGCTTCGCTGCGTGGCGACTGCGTCGTGGCGGTCGACGCCAATCCCGACTTCGGAACCTTGGCGCAACGTGTTCCGCTGCAGACAAATTCGACAGTGCGCGATCTGATCGCCGCGAGGCCGGACATAAAGAGCTATTCGGACGTGCGCGTGCACACATCTCAGTCGCCGAGTCGTCTCGAGGTCCTGGCCAGTGAGCAGGATCCGGCGATTTCGGAGGCGTTCAGCGAGGCCGACTATCGCCAGGTCATCGACATCTTGCAGGTCTACTACAACATCATCCTCACCGATTGCGGTACCGGGATCATGCACTCGGCGATGAACGGCGTTCTCGATCTTGCCAATTCGTTGGTTCTCGTCAGTTCTCCGGCAATCGACGGAGCGCGAAGCGCAGCGGCAACGCTCGATTGGCTTCAGTTGCATGGATACGGTCATCTGGTCGAACGGACCGTCGTCGTGATCAGCGCCGCCCGACCAGGGTCGAGCGTGATCGACATGGATGCGTTGGTGGACTACTTCATGCGTCGATGCCGCGCCGTCGAGGTCATTCCTTTCGACGAGCATCTCGCGGAGGGATCGGTCATGGATCTCGACCTGATGCGACCGGCCACCAGGCGAGCATTCATGGAATTGGCAGCGATGGTTGCCGACGATTTCGCGGACGCCGTGGGTCGGCACGCCGTCTCCGAGTGGCACTGACTCAACCCCATCGGTCTCAACCCCCGGTCAGTGGCTTGAGTCTGAGCGGTTGCGACCGAACCAGTCCGAGTGGATCGAGATACTCGCGCCCTCTGCGCAGGCCCCAGTGCAAACACGCGGCGACGACGCACCCGTCGTGCCCGGGTTCGAGGGTTCCGATCACCGCCCCGGTTGCGATGCGTTCACCTGCTCGAACGTCGGCCGCGACGGGTTCGTAGGTAGTACGTAGGCCGCCGTCGTGATCAATCGACACCGTCGGCTTTCCCGCGACGACTCCCGCGAACGCCACAATGCCGTCGCCGGCCGCGAGGACGGATTGGCCGGCACTGCCGCCCAGATCGACGCCGCGATGACCAGGCAGCCAGTTCTGCGCCGGTTTGTCGAAAGCGCGTTCCACACGCGGCAGGGGAGTGAGCGGCCAGACGAAACGCGCCTCTGCCGTCGCCGTGCCGACGGCGATACAGCAGAAAATCACGGCGACGACCACTCCTTTTCGGGCTCCGCTCAACATCGTCATTGCTTGATCTTGCGTGGAGTCGTACGCGCTTCAATGCAGATCAGACGGGTAATCCACAGGATGGCCGCCGATCCACAACCGCCGGTTCGGTCTGTTGCTTTCGGGGTGGTTATGGCATCGGGGGACGAGGACGTACACTTGGCGAGCGGTCTGTGCTCGCACAGTCCGACTTCGCGCGCCCGCGCACGTTTTCCGGCCTCGGCTGGTCCTGGTTCTCACGAAACAGGTCCGACGGCCGTGCGGGTGCCAGGGCAGGGATCACCCGATCGCCTGCATCAACCGGATTGAAAGTTTGAGGTACACAGCCATGGCTGTCGTAACCATGAAGCAGATGCTCGATAGTGGAACCCACTTCGGACATCAGACCCGTCGCTGGAACCCGAAGATGAAGCGATTCATCTTGACCGACCGCAACGGCATCTACATCATCGACCTCCAGCAGACGCTGACGTACATCGACAAGGCGTACGAGTTCGTCAAGGAGACCGTTGCCCACGGCGGCACCGTTCTCTTCGTCGGCACCAAGAAGCAGGCGCAGGAGTCCATCGCTTCCGAAGCGACTCGCGTCGGAATGCCCTACGTCAACCAGCGTTGGCTCGGCGGCATGCTCACCAACTTCACCACCGTCCACAAGCGTCTGCTTCGCCTCAAGGAGCTCGAGGCAATGGAGCAGACCGGTGGATTCGAAGGTCGCACCAAGAAGGAAATCCTCATGCTCACGCGTGAGATGACCAAGCTGGATCGCACCCTCGGTGGTATCCGCGACATGGCCAAGGTTCCTTCCGCGGTGTGGATCGTCGACACCAACAAGGAGCACCTGGCAGTTGCCGAGGCTCGCAAGCTGAACATCCCGGTCATCGCGATCCTGGACACCAACTGCGACCCCGACCTCGTCGACTACCCGATCCCGGGCAACGACGACGCCATCCGCTCCGCAGCACTGCTGACCAAGGTTGTCGCTTCCGCGGTTGCCGAGGGAGTGCAGGCACGTGCAGGACTGAGCGCCGACAAGGACGCGAAGCCCGAAGCCGGCGCAGGCGAGCCCCTCGCCGAGTGGGAGCAGGAACTGCTCTCGCAGGCAGCTCCGGCCGCAGAGGCTGAGGCAGCTCCCGCTGCAGAGGCTGAGGCAGCTCCGGCTGCAGAGGCTGAGGCAGCCCCCGCCGCAGAGGCACCGGCCACCGAGGCCTGATTCGTTGAAACCGGCCCTGACCAAGAGTTCTTTTGGTCAGGGCCGTTTCACCGTTAGGCCCGAGCACCACCGTCAGGCCGTGCTTCACCGTTAGGCCGTGCTCACCGTTAGTCCTAGGTCCGAAACAGACACATGAGGAGGCTCGCTAATCATGGCGAACTACACCGCCGCTGACGTCAAGCGGCTCCGTGAGCTCACCGGCTCCGGAATGATGGCATGTAAGAACGCACTCGCAGATGCAGACGGCGATTTCGACAAGGCCGTCGAGCAGCTGCGCATCAAGGGCGCGAAGGATGTCGGAAAGCGCGCAGAGCGCACCACCGCTGAGGGTCTCGTCGTCGCCAAGGACGGCGTCATGATCGAGATCAACTGCGAGACCGACTTCGTCGCCAAGAACGACGAGTTCATCAAGCTGGCCGACGCCATCGTGACCGTCGCTGCCGCTGGCAAGCCCGCCGACCTCGACGCACTCAAGGCGCTCGAGCTCGACGGCAAGACCATCGACACCGTCATCCAGGAGCAGTCCGCGAAGATCGGCGAGAAGCTCGAGCTGAGCCGCGTCGCTTCCTTCGACGGCCCCGTTGCCGTGTACCTGCACAAGCGCAGTGCCGACTTGCCGCCCGCCGTCGGCGTGCTCGTCGAGTACACCGGTGAAGGCGATGCCGCAGCCGAGGCTGCTCGCGCAGCTGCAATGCAGGTCGCTGCACTCAAGGCCAAGTACGTCACGCGTGACGAGGTCCCCGCGGAGATCGTCGCTTCCGAGCGCCACATCGCCGAAGAGACCGCTCGCGCGGAGGGCAAGCCCGAGCAGGCTCTGCCGAAGATCATCGAAGGCCGCGTCAACGGCTACTTCAAGGACGTCGTGCTGACCGAGCAGTCTTCGGTTCAGGACTCCAAGAAGACCGTCAAGGCGATCCTCGACGACGCCGGCGTGACCATCAAGCGCTTCGTGCGTTTCGAGGTCGGCGCCTCCGCTTAATCGGAGCCCGTACACATGGACCCCGCCAGAAGAGCATTTGCTCTACCGGCGGGGTCTACGTGTACCTGGGGCCTCCGATGAGGCAGGATGGGAGTGCCTTGGGACTAGTCCCGAGGGCTTTCTGTGTCACCGTCGCCGATTCGGTGACAGAAGAAGAACGAAGGACCTACAGGGTCTTGTATCGAACTGAGGAGAACAATGTCCGAACCTGCCAACGAACGTCCAGGATTCAAGCGGGTCCTGCTCAAACTCGGCGGCGAAATGTTCGGAGGCGGCAAAGTCGGTCTCGATCCCGACGTGGTCACCAAGGTGGCTGAGCAGATCGCAGAGGTCGTTCGATCAGGCGTACAGGTTGCAGTGGTCATCGGCGGCGGAAACTTCTTCCGCGGAGCGGAACTGCAGCAGCGTGGCCTCGATCGCGCGCGCTCCGACTACATGGGCATGCTCGGCACCGTCATGAACTGCCTCGCTCTGCAGGATTTCCTGGAGAAGGCCGGCGTCGATTCTCGTGTGCAGACTGCCATCACCATGGGACAGGTCGCCGAGCCGTACCTTCCCCTTCGCGCACGTAGGCATCTCGAGAAGGGGCGTGTGGTCATCTTCGGCGCCGGGATGGGTATGCCGTACTTCTCCACCGACACCACTGCTGCGCAGCGCGCGCTGGAGATCGGTGCCGAGGTAGTGCTGATGGCCAAGGCTGTCGACGGCGTCTACTCGGCCGACCCGCGTATCGACCCGGACGCGACGATGTACGAACAGATCACGCACCGCGAGGTCATCGAGCGTGAACTCAAGGTCGCGGACGCAACGGCGTTCAGCCTGTGCATGGACAACTCGATGCCGATGATGGTGTTCAACCTCCTCACCGAAGGAAACATCGCTCGCGCGGTGTCCGGTGAGAAGATCGGCACCCTGATCAAGTCGTGAGTGAACCCCGAAAAATGATGCAGAACAACATGGAGGAACAGCCGTGATCGATGAAGCGCTCTTCGAGGCAGAAGAGAAGATGGAAAAGGCTGTCACGGTAGCCAAGGACGATCTCGGCTCGGTTCGTACCGGACGCGCCAACCCCGGTATGTTCTCGCGCATCGTGATCGACTACTACGGATCGATCACACCGATCACGCAGCTCGCGAGCATCAACGTCCCCGAGGCGCGCATGGTCATCGTCAAGCCCTACGAGGCTTCGCAGCTCAACGCGATCGAGACGGCGATCCGCAACTCGGATCTCGGAGTCAACCCGTCCAACGACGGCAGCATCATCCGTATCTCGGTTCCGCAGCTCACGGAAGAGCGTCGTCGTGAACTGGTGAAGCAGGCCAAGTCCAAGGGCGAGGACTCGAAGGTCACGCTGCGCAACATCCGCCGCAAGGCGATGGACGAACTCGGCCGGATCCAGAAGGACGGCGAAGCCGGCGAGGACGAGGTCGGTCGCGCAGAGAAAGAACTCGACAAGACCACGGCGAAGTACGTGCACACGGTCGAGGAACTCGTCAAGCACAAGGAAGCAGAGTTGATGGAGGTATAGCCTCCTCGTTTGCAGTGTTTGTCGTCGGGAGTAGATCAGGGAGTCTGGGTGCACGCACAAGAGGGAACCGCCGGTGGTCCCGTCACGGACGGGCCTACGGGCGGCGCTGAGGGCGCGCAACCGCCGAAGTCGAAGGCAGGCAGGAACCTACCTGCCGCCATCGGCGTCGGAGCCGGTCTCGGCGCCCTGGTCATCGGCACTTTGATCTTTCTGCCTCCGGGGTGGATCGCTGTAGTCGCGATCGCGATGTTCATCGCGACGTGGGAGGTCACCACGCGGCTTCGTGAAGCCGACATCGAGGTGCCGCGAATTCCGCTGCTCGTCGGAGGGCAAGCCACGATCTGGCTCGGCTGGCCGTGGGGACCGGTCGGAGTGCTCAGCGGATTCACCGCGACTGTCCTGGTGTGCATGGTGTGGCGGTTGTTCGACCACGGGCTCAAGGCGACTCCGAAGAACTTCCTGAGAGACACCTCCATCACGGTGTTCGTTCTGGCGTGGATCCCGCTGTTGGCGTCCTTCGGTGCATTGATGGTGCTCGAAGACGACGGCCCGGGTCGTGTCTTTGTCCTGATGATCGGCGTCGTGTGTTCCGACGTCGGCGGTTATGCCGCGGGAGTCCTGTTCGGAAAGCACCCGATGGTCCCGGCGGTGAGCCCGAAGAAGTCCTGGGAGGGATTCGTCGGCTCCCTCATTTTCTGCGTCATCGGCAGCCTGCTTTCGGTGACCCTGATCCTCGACGCGAACTCGATGATCGGCGTCCTGCTCGGCGTGGTGCTGGTGGTCGTCGCGACGGTCGGTGACCTGATCGAATCGCAGATCAAGCGTGAACTCGGCATCAAGGACATGGGAACTTTGCTTCCCGGCCACGGCGGAATCATGGATCGCCTCGATTCGCTTCTGCCGTCGGCATTTGTCACCTGGCTGATTCTGTACGCACTCGTCTGATTTCTCGTGCGTGATTTCTTCTCGGGCCGATCCAAGCCCATCCCCAGTCCCAACATCTGGCACTGGCCGGACGTCTACGAGGTCGAGAACCGTGCGCAGGACGTCGACGGTTCCATCTGGGCCGCGATGCGAGCCCAGGTCGACTGGTCTGGACTCGACGTCGTCGACGTCGGCTGCGGCGCGGGGTTTCACCTACCGGAGTTCGCTCGTACCGCGCGCCGTGTTATCGGAGTGGAGCCGCACGCGCCGCTGGTGAAGGCCGCGCGAGAACGAACCCGTGATTCGGCGTCGATCGACGTGGTCCAGGGTTCCGCAGAGTCCACGGGTCTGGTCGATGCTTCCGTCGATCTCGTTCATGCCCGAACGGCGTACTTTTTCGGCAAAGGCTGCGGCCCGGGGATTCGTGAGGCGATGCGCATCCTGAGGACTGGGGGAGCCCTGCTGATCGTGGACCTGGACGTGAGCTCCGGCCCGTACGGAGAGTGGATGAGGGCGGATCTGCCCAAATACGATCCCGCGGCCGTCGAAGCGTTTTTCGAGGCTCAGGGATTCTCTCTCACCCGTGTCGACGCCCGGTGGGAGTTCGAGAATCGCGACGACTTGCGGCGAGTACTCGGGATCGAGTTCACCGAGAAGACCGCCGAGCGTGCGTTCTCGCAAGTGACGGGATTGGCCTTTGCGGTGCGATACCGGATCCATGTTCGATTCAAACCGCGGTCACTCGAACTTTCGTGACCGGGCTCGAACGGACGAACGTCAGGCGCTCCGACGTGAGCGCCTGACGTTTTCTGGACCGATTCAGTAGTAAAGGTGATTAGTGATTGGTGTGGATGTGGAACAGGGTGGCGAGCTTGTGGATCTTCTTTGCCTTGGCGAGCTTGGGCAAGTCACTGCCGTCGCGTACGCGTGAGCCATCTTCGCCGAGATCGTCGATGACGTTCTGTGCCCAGATGGCGTCGGCAACGGAGGGGCTCAGGCCGGCGTTGACGGGAGCCGTCTGCGCGGTGGTCATGCAGAGCTTGCCGGCCATGCCGAGCGACAAGGTGATCGCGCAGTCTCGAGCGAGCAAATCCAGGTCGGGGCCTAGCGTGGGGCCGTCGATCGGCGGAGCGATACGAGCGGCGCGACTGGCGATTGTCAGTCGCGAGCGCGGGTACGACATCGAGGTGGGCGAGTCGTCCATCCCGGTATCGCGACGAAAGTCTCCGCTGCCGAATGCAAGACGGAAGATTCCGTCGGTGCGTGCGATCTCGGGAGCAGCTTCGAGTCCCACCGCAGATTCGACGAGCGCAAGAATCTTGGTGCCCTCGGGAAGTCGCTCGGCGGTGGCGTCGGCCTGCTGGCCGCTTTCGGTCTTCGCGAGCATGACACCCTCGAGTCCGGGGAGGCCCGCAAGTACGGCGAGATCCTCTTCCCAGAACGGTGTCGTTGCGTCGTTGATCCGAACCCACGCGTGATTATGTTCGCTCAGGAATGCGACGACATCGCGGCGAGCGGCCGGCTTGTTGGGCGCGGTGACGGCATCCTCGAGATCGAGAATGACGGCGTCGGCGGCGCTCGCGAGAGCGGCGTCAAAAGTGTCCGGTTTGGATGCGGGGACGAGGAGCCAGGATCTTGCCTGTTGCGGGGCAATACGCGAGGTCACAGGTCTCTCCATGTGAGTAGTCACATCAGGGCCTTTCGGGTGATTTCCACGACAACAATGATGCCTGCTTACCCGCGGGTAGACCCAATTGCGTAACTAGATTTCAGTCACATCTGCCGCTTGGCTGCGCGCCGGATCTGAATGATGCGAACCCCGCCTGCCAACGCCATGATCAATGCGCCCGCGATCGCGGAAAGCAGGATCGTGATTCCGAGCGGAAAGTCGATTTGCCAGGCCAGGATCTTGACGGAGACGCTCTCGAGGTTCTGCAAGATGAACACCAGCAGCATGATCAGCACGATTGCGCCGATGACCAGGCCAACCCACGTCGTCGCAGCCCTGGTCCGGTCGGTAACCGCGGTTCCGGTCGGCGTCGGTTCAGGCGTCGGGTTCGGTTCGGGATCGTGTTTTTCGACTGCCTTGTCCTCGCCCACCTTCGGGAGTTCCGGGTCGGGACCGAAACCGTCGGCGGGGCCGTACACGGGGGAGTTCGACGGATCCTCTGGTGTGGTTGACATGACATGATCATCACGCAACCTGCGCGAAGTTGCACGGGTAATCCGGCCACAATCGGGTGGCAGTGGGGTAGCACCCCAAAACAATGGGACAATGGTGTAACTATGGCTGCCTCTCTTCCCCTCGTTTTCACTGCACCCAAGCGCGGAATGCCTCCACGGCACCTCGCCGATCTCGATTCCGCCGAGCGCAAAGAAGCGGTGAAAGAGCTCGGCCTTCCCGCTTTCCGGGCCGATCAGCTGGCGCGTCAGTACTACGCTCGGCTCGAAGCAGATCCGGAAAAGATGACCGACCTCCCCGCATCGGTACGCGAAAAGGTGGGGGATTCGCTCTTCCCGACTTTGTTGACGCCGATCAAGCATCTCGCGTGCGATTCGGGCGACACACGCAAAACCCTGTGGAAGGCACATGACGGAACGCTGCTCGAGAGCGTCCTGATGCGCTATCCCGATCGGGCGACACTCTGCATCTCGAGTCAGGCAGGCTGCGGAATGGCCTGCCCGTTCTGTGCGACGGGTCAGGGCGGCCTCGACCGCAACCTTTCGACTGCCGAGATCGTGGATCAGGTTCGGGAGGCGGCAGCAGCCATGCGCGACGGTGAAATAGCCGGCGGCCCCGGCCGCTTGTCGAATGTCGTGTTCATGGGCATGGGCGAGCCGTTGGCGAACTACAAGCGTGTGGTGGCGGCGGTTCGACGCATCACCTCGCCCGCACCGGACGGACTCGGCCTGTCCCAGCGGTCGGTCACGGTCTCGACCGTCGGCCTCGCTCCCGCGATCCGCAAGCTCGCCGACGAAGGCCTGAGCGTCACGTTGGCGGTATCGCTGCACACGCCGGACGACGAACTGCGCGACACGCTAGTGCCGGTCAACAACCGTTGGTCAGTGTCGGAGGTGCTCCAAGCCGCGCGATACTACGCAGACAAGACCGGCCGCCGTGTGTCCATCGAGTACGCGATGATCAAGAACGTCAACGATCAGCCGTGGCGTGCGGACATGCTGGGCAAGAAGCTGAAGAAGGCGCTCGGCGGGTTGGTGCACGTCAACCTGATTCCACTCAACCCGACTCCGGGCAGTGAGTGGGACGCGAGCCCGAAGGACGTCGAGCGTGAGTTCGTGCGTCGGGTCATCGCCCAGGGCGTCTCGTGCACGGTGCGCGATACGCGCGGCCAGGAAATTGCCGCAGCCTGTGGCCAGTTGGCCGCCGAGAACTGAGACGCTCCAGGTCTGAATCGTTCTAGGCCTGAAACACGTAAAGAGAAGGCCTCCAAGAACTTTCGTTCGTGGAGGCCTTCTCTTTGTCAGGTCTCTAGCGCGGGCGGCGACGGATGACGATGTCGCGGACCAGAATGAAGATCATCAATCCGGCGGTGCCGATGAGCCACAGATCCTCGACCTTGCCGTGATGGTTACCGATCATCATCAGAAGCAGGAATATTGCGAAGAACCATCCGAGGAAACGGAAAAACTTGAGTCCTTCACCACTCCACCCCCATGCGGCAGAGGGAACCTCGGCCTCATCGACGTGCGAGACCACGACGGGGGCGCTGGACTTGACGTCCAACTGGGTATCGGCCACGGTCGATCCTCCTGCTCATTCGGTTGCACTACTGCCCAATATGGTGACATACGACTGCCTGTCGTACGTAGTTGGGCGTCGATAAGGTTGTTCTCAGGTGTTATCAGGAACAATGGGCGAGTGCAGGAAACCACACGTACCCGCGTCCTCCTCCTCGGCAGTACCGGTTCGATCGGTACCCAAGCGCTGGAGGTCATTGCTGCCAACCCCGATCGTTTCGAAGTAGTCGGACTGGCAGCGGGCGGCAACAACGTCGAATTGTTGGCCGAGCAGATCCGCGCAACCGGCGTCACCGACGTCGCCGTCGCCGATCCCGCGGCTGCCGCTGCTCTGGAATCGGTGACGCCTCGTTCGGGACCGAGCGCAGTGACGGAACTGGTTCGCGACAGCGGTGCCGATGTCGTCCTCAATGCGCTCGTCGGTTCGTTGGGACTCGAACCGACCCTGGCGGCTTTGAACTCGGGTGCACGTCTGGCGCTGGCGAACAAGGAATCCCTTGTCGCAGGCGGAGCGTTGGTGACCAAAGCTGCCGCTCCCGGCCAGATCGTGCCGGTCGACTCGGAGCATTCGGCGTTGGCCCAATGTCTACGTGGGGGAACGGGCGACGAGGTGGCGCGGTTGGTTCTCACCGCTTCCGGTGGGCCGTTCCGCGGCTGGAGCGCCGAGGATCTCGAAAGTGTGAATCCGGCTCAGGCGAAAGCGCATCCCACCTGGTCGATGGGACCCATGAACACCCTCAACTCGGCAACCTTGGTCAACAAGGGCCTGGAGCTGATCGAGACGAATCTGCTGTTCGGGATCGACTACGACTGCATCGACGTCACCGTGCATCCACAGTCGATCGTGCACTCGATGGTGACCTTCTTCGACGGCTCGACGCTGGCGCAGGCAAGCCCACCGGACATGAAGCTTCCGATCGCTCTCGCTCTCGGCTGGCCGGACCGTATCGAAGGTGCGGCGTCGGCATGCGACTTCACGACCGCCTCCACCTGGGAATTCGAGCCGCTCGATTCGTCGGTGTTCCCCGCCGTCGATCTCGCGCGAAGTGCAGGCAAATCCGGCGGCTGCTTCACTGCGATCTACAACGCGGCCAACGAAGTGGCGGCTCAGGCTTTCCTCGACGGCGTCATTTCGTTCCCGGCGATCGTCCGCACGGTGGCTGCTGTTCTCGACGATGCAGGTCAATGGTCCGCGGAACCGGTTACCGTGGACGACGTTCTGGCCGCGGACGGCTGGGCACGCACACGAGCGCGTCAGCTCGTGAAGCAGGAGGGCTAGAACTTTCATGGTTTTTGCACTGGGCGTAGTGCTGTTTGCCCTCGGCATCGGCGTGTCCATCGCCCTGCACGAAGCCGGCCACATGTGGACGGCCAAGGCTTTGGGAATGAAGGTTCGCCGCTACTACATCGGCTTCGGACCGAAGATCTTCTCGTTCCGTCGAGGTGAGACCGAGTACGGACTCAAGGCACTGCCGCTGGGCGGATTCTGCGACATCGCAGGCATGACGGCTCTCGACGAGATGACGCCTGAAGAAGAGCCGCACGCGATGTACAAGAAGGCGGCGTGGAAGCGCGTCGTCGTCATGTCCGGCGGTATCGCGATGAACTTCATTCTCGGGTTCCTCCTGATCTACGCATTGCTCCTCGGCTGGGGCCGAACTGAGCCTGCTCAACCAGTGGTTCAAGAAGTCACGTGTGTAGCCCCCGATCAGCTGGGTCAGGACGGCAACTTCGAGCTGACAGCGTGCTCGGGTGGCGGCCCTGCGGGCGATGCGGGCCTGAAATCGGGAGATCGAATCACCGCAGTCGATGGAACGTCGACGAGTACCTTCCCCGAGGTGGCAGCAGCTATTCGAGGTGTGGACGGCCCCATCACGTTGTCGGTTGATCGCGAGGGAGAGGCATTGTCGATCACGGTCGTTCCCGAACGCGTCCAGCGATACGTGAACTCCGCCAGTGGTGTTCCCGTGAAGCAAGAAGTATCTGCTGTCGGAATCGGTGGACCCGGCTCGGCGTTGGTCGAGTACAACGCGCTCACGGCTGTTCCGGCAGCCTTCGACTACACCGGCCAGATCATGGTCGACTCGGTGAAGGCGTTGGCTGACATTCCGTCGAAGGTGGGGGCTCTGTGGGAGTCGGTCACGGGCGGCGAGCGGGCGCTGGACACACCGATCAGTGTGGTCGGCGCCAGCGTGATCGGCGGCGAGGCTGCTGATCGAGCCGAGTGGCCGATGTTCGTCGGGCTGCTCGCGTCGATCAACTTCTTCCTCGGTGTTTTCAACATCCTGCCGCTGCTGCCGCTCGACGGCGGACACATCGCGGTGGTCTTCTACGAGAAGATTCGCGATTGGTTCCGCGCCCGCCGCGGCCTGATCCCGGGCGGTCCGGTCGACTACACGAGACTCCTTCCGATTACTTACGTATTCATCGTGATCGGTGGCGCGTTCATGTTGCTGACACTCACAGCTGACATCGTCAATCCGATCAAGATCTTCTGACCGTGTGAGCAGGGCGACGGTTGCCGCGCGGTAGTGCGGCGATCGCCCGGCTAAACTTGCAGAGAAGCTATGAAAGAAGGCACAGACGTGACCATCCCTATCGGACTGGGAATGCCCTCGGCACCCGCAGCGATTCTTGCTCCTCGCCGCAAGACTCGGCAGCTGCAGGTCGGCACGGTAGGTGTGGGCAGCGATTTCCCCATCTCGGTGCAGTCCATGTGCACCACGAAGACGCACGACGTCAACGCAACGCTCCAGCAGATCGCCGAACTGACCGCTTCCGGATGTGACATCGTCCGTGTCGCCTGCCCGCGCCAGGAAGATGCGGACGCTTTGGCGACCATCGCGAAGAAGAGCCAGATTCCGGTTATCGCCGACATCCACTTCCAGCCGCGCTACATCTTCGCGGCAATCGAGGCGGGATGCGCTGCGGTGCGCGTCAATCCGGGCAACATCAAGGAATTCGACGGCCGCGTCAAAGAGGTGGCGAAGGCCGCGGGCGATGCCGGCATTCCGATCCGCATCGGCGTCAACGCCGGTTCGCTCGATCCTCGCTTGATGGAGAAGTACGGCAAGGCGACGCCTGAAGCGTTGGTCGAGTCTGCGCTGTGGGAAGCCGGGTTGTTCGAAGAGCACGGCTTCGGTGACATCAAGATCTCCGTCAAGCACAACGATCCGGTGATCATGGTCGAGGCTTACCGCCAACTCGCCGCCAAGTGCGACTACCCACTGCACCTCGGTGTCACCGAGGCGGGTCCGGCGTTTCAGGGCACGATCAAGTCCGCGGTCGCCTTCGGTGCGCTGCTCGCGGAGGGCATCGGCGACACCATCCGTGTGTCGCTCTCAGCCCCGCCGGCCGAGGAAATCAAGGTCGGTAACCAGATTCTGCAGTCGCTGAACCTGCGTCCGCGCAAGCTCGAGATCGTCTCATGCCCCTCGTGTGGCCGCGCACAGGTTGACGTCTACACACTCGCCGACGAGGTCTCCGCGGGTCTCGAGGGCATGGAGATTCCGCTTCGCGTGGCAGTCATGGGCTGCGTCGTGAACGGACCGGGTGAAGCGCGTGAGGCTGACCTCGGTGTGGCGTCCGGCAACGGCAAGGGCCAGATCTTCGTCAAGGGCAAGGTCATCAAGACGGTGCCCGAGGCGCAGATCGTCGAGACGTTGATCGAAGAGGCGATGAAAATTGCCGAAAGCATGGAGGGCGACGCTTCGGAGGGTGCGCCGGTCGTCACCGTGAGTTGAGTGATTGCCGGATGAATCTTCCCCGTCGGTGTCAGGTTCGTGGCAATCTGAGTGCATCATGATCGGGTAGTGATATTCGTGGACGCGCAGTCGAGTCGAGGGGGTTGACGGATGCTCAAACTCCTCGGAGCCAAGCAGGTCGGAAGTCGAGATCTCGATGACGTCCGAGCGGTACTCGACGCCGATCCGGTCGCGGCCTGCATGATTGCCGCGCGCGTCGAAGAATGCGGCGTCGACCCACGAATGATTCACGGCGAGCTGTGGAGTCGTGGCGGGCCGTTGTCGTCCTTGTGCTTTGCCGGGGCAAATCTGGTTCCGCTTCGGGGCGATCCGGATGACATTCGAGCATTCGCCGACCGTGCCTGTCGGATTCCACGCATGTGCTCGTCAGTGGTCGGCCGCGCCGAGTTGGCGTTGCCGCTCTGGGAAATGCTCGAACTGGATTGGGGAACTGCGCGGGAGGTCCGCCCCGAACAACCGTTGCTCGCGGTATCCGAGCCGCTGGCATGCCCGTCGGATCCTCTGGTCCGGCAGGTCCGCTCCGACGAACTCGACATCTACCTGCCTGCCGCGATCGCGATGTTCATCGAAGAGGTGGGCGTCGATCCGCGTGCCAACGACGGTGGGCGCGGCTATCGGCATCGTGTCGCAAGCCTGATCGCCGCCGGGCGAGCGTGGGCGCACATCGAGGACGGCCAGGTCGTTTTCAAGGCGGAGGTCGGTTCGATGTCCGCGCGCTGTGGCCAGATTCAGGGCGTCTGGGTCAATCCCGAGTTTCGCGGACAGGGCTTCGGCGTGACCGGAACGGCGGCTGTCGCGGAGTCGATCATGGCGACCGGTCGCATTGCGAGCCTGTACGTCAACAGCTTCAATACGATTGCGCGGTCGACCTATTCGCGGGTCGGGTTCCGACAGGTCGCAACTTTCTCGACGGTACTGCTCGACTGACCGCACACGGTGGGTGCAATGGTCGCGCCTACCCTGACCGCGTCGGTTGCCGCCCTAGTATGGGGCTCGATGAACACTCGGCATTTCTCTCGTAGTCGCTCGGCCCAACTGTTGGCCTCCTGCACCGTGATTTTCTTGGCGGTGGGGATCAGTTCGTGTACTCCGAAACCCGCCGGCCCCGAGCCCGTCGCGCAGCAGTTCCTGAGTGCGTTCGGTGACAGAGACATCGACGAGGCAGCAAAATTTACGGACCGGCCTGATTCTGCCGGACCCGTGTTGAGCGATTCCTGGGATGCGCTTCAGGCCGAGTCGATGACCGCTGAGACCACGTCGGTGAAGATGAACGGAGACACCGCGACGGTCGGCTACACCTACGAGTGGCATCTCCCGAAGGACCGCGTCTGGACCTACGACGGCGAGCTGCAGATGGGTCGCAAGGACGGCGACTGGTCTGTCCGGTGGAGTTCGACGGACGTTCATCCCCGTCTCGGTGACAAACAGACGATGTCGTTGCGGGCAACCGCTGCGCCGAGGGCGAGGGTCAACGAGCATTCGGGCACGGACGTCCTCGTGCCGGGAATCGTCTACCGCGTGAAGTTCGATCGCTCGAAGAGCAACGACATCATCGGCTCCGCGAACAGTCTCGCAAGCGTTCTCGGGCGATTCGATTCGTCGCTGACGGGTCAGTCGATCGCGGAATCGTCGACGGCCGTCAAGGGCGACTATCTGGTGACCAGGTTGCGTAGTGACGACTACGACCAGGTTTCCGCGCAACTGGGAGCCATATCCGGGGTTTCGGTGTCGGACGAATCGGATCTGGTCTCGACCGACCCGGAGTTCGCACCTGACCTGCTCGGGCAGATCAAGAAGACGATCATCGACGAGGTCGACGGCAAGGCCGGCTGGAGTGTCGTCACGGTCAACCAGAACGGCGTCGACACCGACGTGTTGACCGAGACTGCGCCGCAACCGGTTCCGTCGTTCAGTATCAGTCTGGACCGCAACATCCAGATCGCTGCGCAACGCGCGGTGAACGTGAACAAGGATCAGGCGATGATGGTGGTCATCGAACCGTCGAGCGGTGCCATTTTGGCCGTTGCGCAGAACAAGGCAGCAGACCGCGACGGACCGGTCGCGACGATGGGTCAGTACCCGCCCGGTTCGACGTTCAAGATCATCACGGCTGGCGCGGCAATTTCGACGGGTCAGGCGACTCCCGACACGATGGTGCCATGCCCGGGCCGAATCGAGATCGGCGAGCGCAGCGTCCCCAACTACAACGAGTTCTCACTCGGCACGGTGCCGATGGCAACGGCCTTCGCCCGTTCGTGCAACACGTCCTTCGCCAAGCTGGCCAGCGAGATGCAACCAGACACGTTGACCACTGCCGCAGCGCAGTTCGGCATCGGCCAGGACTACAACGTGGTGGGATTGCCGATCGATTCCGGTTCGGTGCCGCCGGCGTCGGATCTGGTGCAGCGGACCGAGGACGGATTCGGTCAGGGCAAGGTCGTGGTCAGTCCGTTCGGAATGGCGATGGCGGCGGCGACGGTCGCGAACGGTTCGACACCGGTGCCGCAACTGATTTCAGGGCGCGAAACCACCATCGACGGTGAGCGCCCGGCGATCACACCGGCCATGGTCGACGGTCTGCGCGGAATGATGCGACTCGTCGTCACCAGTGGTACCGCCGAACGCGTCGAAGATCAGGGTGAGGTGTACGGCAAGACCGGTGAAGCCGAGGTCGACGGGGGATCGCACGCGTGGTTCGTCGGCTATCGCGGGAACCTGGCCTTCGCGACTCTGGTTGTGCGGGGCGGAAGTTCGGACAACGCCGTCGCAGTCACCCGCGACATGCTCACCGCCCTGCCGGAAGGTTACTGACCCGTCAGGGGAGCAGTCCCAACCTCCGGGCGGTCACCACGGCTTCGTGGCGTGAGCTGGCGTCCAGCTTTCCCATCGCGCTTCGCAGATAGCTCTTGACTGTTTCCGGGCGAAGGGAAAGCCGTTGGCCGGCTTCGATGTTGGTACAGCCGAGTGCGACCTGAGAGAGAACGTCCACTTCGCGTGGGGTGAGCGTGACGTCGGATTCGGCGTCGGCGGTCGGACGCAGCAAGTTGGCCAAACGCTGGGAGAGTCCGCGGAGTTTGGTCTGCAAGTCGGTGTCGGTGACGGTCTGGGCGACACTGCGTAGTTCGGCGTGGACTCCGCGGATCTCTTCCGAAGACATACCGTCGGCGGTGGTTGCTGCGGCGGCCTGCAGTAATTGCAGGCGACGATCGACTTCGTCGCGGATGGCGAACTCCATCCCGAGACGCCGGGATGCGCCGACCATGACGTCTGCTGTGCGGTCACCCAACGGAGCGGAATCACGGATCGCGGCGTAGAGCACAGCGCGCGATTTTCCCGAAACCATGACCGGAACGGCGATGATCGAATGCAGGCCCTCGCTGAGAACAGGACGGTCGAAGTGATGAGTGATGGACTGCGAATTGCCGTAATCGTTGACGGTGATCGGTGAACCCTGGGCTACGACGCGTCCGCCCATGCCCGAGCGCGGCGGGATGGCCAAGCCCTTGAGGTTGTTTGTGCGGGTGCCGACGAATTCGCTCAGGTGCAGGGTTCCGTCCTGGACCTCGCCTCCGAACAGCACAGGAACAACACCCTGAGCTGCAATGGTTCGGAGTTCACCTCGCATTGCGTCCCCGTCGCGGGGACGCAGAAGTGACGAAGCATGTCGATTCACGCAGGTACCCCTTTCTGGGGGTAGTGAAGTTCTCTTGTGAGCTAGATCATAGGGGGTGAACAGTACGTATGACGAGCCGCCAACGTAACCGGTCGGGCCAACCATACGACGATCGATAAGGAGCAAGTTGATGAGCACCGATCCCACCGCACGGGTGCGCGAGCTGCTGGACCAGTACGACACCCCGCATGCCAGCGCCGCAGAATTGCTCTGCGATCGGCATCCCGCGGATGGCGTTGCATTCACCGTCGTCGAGGCAGACCTTAGCTCGGTGGACCTCACTTACGGTCATCTACGTGAGCAGTCGGCGCGTTTCGCAGCAGCTCTGGCGGAGCTCGGAGTCGAGCCGGGAGACAACGTAGCGACTCTCATGGGCAAGTCTGCGGATCTCGTGGTCGCGCTCCTCGGAATCTGGCGCCGCGGCGCGGTCCACGTGCCGTTGTTCACGGCATTCGCCTCGCCCGCCATCGCATTCCGTTTGACGGCCAGCGGTGCGAAGGTCGTCATTTCCGACGCCAATCAGCTCGACAAGCTCGCGCCGGGTGAGGACATCCCCGCCGACGCGGCGTGGCAGGTCATCGTCGCCGGCGGCGCGGCCGGGGACGAATTGGACTTCGACGCCCTCCTCGCAGCTCAGGATGCAGAAGACCCGAAGGGCGCTGCTCAGGCCGTCGGCGGAAATGCGCCGATGGTGCAGTTGTTCACCAGCGGCACCACGGGAACACCCAAGGGCGTGCCGGTACCGGTGCGTGCGCTCGCGTCGTTCCACGCCTACCAGGAGTTCGGCCTCGACGTCCGTGAGGACGACGTGTTCTGGAACGCCGCGGACCCGGGCTGGGCGTACGGGTTGTACTACGCGTTGCTCGGCCCACTTGCCGCCGGAACGCGAAGCATTCTGCTGCACGCCGGATTCTCCGCGCCCCTGACGTGGCAGATCATCGAGAAGTTCGGTGTCACCAATTTTGCGGCCGCTCCGACCGTGTACCGCAGTCTGCGTGCCGACAAGGCGCCGGTTCCGGAAGGGCTTTCGCTGCGCCGCGCGTCCTCGGCCGGTGAGCCCTTGACTCCGGACGTTGTTGCGTGGTCGAAGAACTCGTTGGGCGTCGAGGTCCGTGATCACTATGGCCAGACCGAGCACGGCATGTTCATCGTCAATGCATGGGCCGACGGGCTGCGTGAGGACGTGCGCCCCGGATCGATGGGTCGTCCGTTGCCGGGTTGGTCTGCTGCTGTGCTGGAAGACAATTCGGATGACATCGCACAGGCTCGCACTCAGGGCCGCGTGGCGATCGATACCCATAACAGCCCGTTGATGTGGTTCACCGGATACGTCGATGCTCCGGAGAAGACGAAGCAGCGATTCAGCGAAGACGGCCGCTGGTACATCACCGGTGATGCCGGAATGACGGACGAGGACGGATTCTTCTTCTTCTCCTCGCGAGATGACGACGTCATCATCATGGCCGGCTACCGCATCGGACCCTTCGACGTCGAGAGCGTGCTTGTCATGCACGAGCACGTCATCGAGGCCGCCGTCGTGGGCATGCCCGACGAGTTGCGCGGTGAGGTCCTCGAGGCGTTTGTCGTTCTCCGCGAAGGCGTCGACGGCGACGACGAACTCGAGAAGGAACTGCAGACGTTGGTGAAGAAGAAGTTCGCGGCGCACGCGTACCCGCGCACCGTGCACTTTGTTCCGAACCTGCCCAAGACCCCGAGCGGCAAGGTTCAGCGGTACATCTTGCGGAAGGGCTAAACCCCTGCTGTGCGCCTTTGTTAACCGCGGGCGGTTAATAAAGGCGCACAGCAAGGTCAGCGCCGACGGATTCTGCCGACCACCATGAGGGCGACCAGGGTAACTGCAAGCAGCAGTGTCGTATTTGCTGCGGCAAGAAATACCTGGCCGCGGTCGGTGAGTCCGAAGATACTGACCGGCAAGGTCTTCCATGTCGCCGGGTAGACCATGACCGTTGCGCCCAGCTCACCCATCGACAGTGCGATGGAAAGCCCGGCGGCCGCACCCAATGCTGGGAGCAGCAGCGGTAGCGTCACCCGCGTCAGCACCCGCACTGGGCCGGCGCCGAGTGATTCGGCAGCTTGACGGTAGGCGGGATCGAGCCGTTCGAGCGCGGCCGATACGGAACTGAAGGCAAAGGCAAGCACCAAAACCGTGTGAGCGAGAATCACGATCCACTTGGTACCGCCGAGCAGAAGTGGGCGCTCGTTGAAAGTGATGAGCAGACCCAAGCCGATCGCGACCGACGGAACCGCAATCGGTAAATGGAATACGGCATCGGTGATGCGCCGCAGCCACATCGGTGCCTCACGAGAGGCCAGCGCGGCCCACGTTCCGACGATCAGTGCCAATACTCCCGAGATGAACGCAGTCTGCAAGCTGACGGTCAGACTGGCGAAGTTCTCGTCGGACAGCGCCGTGGAGAAGTTCTTGCCGCCGAGATTCGACGGGAGTGGCCCCGTCCACGATCCGGCCAGCGCAGCCGCGACGACGGTGGCGATGGGTGCGACGAAAACGACCGCGACGACGAGGGCGAAGAATCCGAGAACGAAAGCCCTAGAGCTTCGTGTCCACAGCAGCACGGCTGCCTCCCATTAATCTGTTGAAGGTGAATCGGTAGAGGCAGTACAAGCCGAGTGAGAGTGCGACCTGGACGGTCGCGATCACTGCCGCGCCTGGCAAGTCGAAGGTGACGATGCCACGGGTGTAGATGAGGACCGGCAGAGTTACGACGTCTTTGGCTCCGGTGAAGAGCACGATGCCGAATTCATTCAGCGTCATCAGAAGCACGAGCGATCCACCGGCCAGGAGTGCGGGCCACGCTTCCGGCATCACCACCTGTCGCAGAACTCGTACGGGTGACGCTCCGAGGCTGGCTGCGACGTCGAGTTGTTCACGCGGAATCTGGGTGAATGCCGCAAGAAGTGGACGCACGACAAAGGGCGTGAAGAAGGTGATTTCGGCCGCGATCACACCGAAGGGAGTGTTGAGGAAATTCAGGGGCCCATTCGCGTCGCCGGTGACGCGGACGATCAAGGCGTTGACGGCGCCGGCCGTGCCGTACAGGAACGTGAACGCCAACGTGATCAGGAAAGACGGCAGCGCGAGCACCGTGTCGATCAATCGCCCCACCACCTTTGATCCGGCGAACGGAACGAAGGCCAGCACCAAGGCGAGGAAAGTGCCGAGGACCAGGCAACCCAGGGTCGACGCCACGGCGATGTGGATGGTCCGCCAGAGCGCGGTTCGGAACAGTTCCGATCCGAGCACCGAAGACCACGTGGACAGACCGATGCCGTCTGCGGTGCTCAGCGATTCCGTGAGGACCCGCGCGGTGGGATACACCGCGAACACGAGCACCAGAAGCAGTGGCGGTAGCGCCCACCCGATCCGGCGCCACGGAATCGGGTCTTTGTGTTGGGGCATAGCGGTTTCGGGGCGTTCCAAGGTTGTGGTCATGGCCGGCGATCCGCCGGAACCAGAACGCTGCCGTCCGTGGGCAAGATGACGCCGACCTCGGTGTCGACCGGTCGTTCGTCGTGGCCTGCAACATCCGCGTCGACGCGGACGTCGTCGAGGCCACGGACAGCCAGTGTCAGACGCGTCGTTGAACCACGCCAGACGCTCGAGACGATGCGTGCCGGGAATGATCCTCGTGCGCCGACGCCGGTCACCACTACCGCGTGCGGACGAACACACAGGTAGGCATCCATGTCGGACTCCCACTCGATGCGCCCGATCTCGGGTTGAGGGGCGTGAGCAGTGAACGGAGCGCCACCGATCGAGACCAACGCGGAGGTACCGATGACGCGAGTGACCGTGCAGGGCAACAGGTTGGCGCCGCCGAGAAAGGCCGCCGTGAAGCTGGACGGCGGACGCTTCCACAAGGCCTCCGCGGTGTCGATGTCCGCGAGTCTGGCATTGCGCATCACTGCGATTCGGTCCGCGAGCGCCAGGGCTTCACTCTGATCGTGTGTCACGTAGAGCATGGCTGTGTCAGGCAGTGCGGCGCGCAGTCTCGCCAGTTCGCCGAGCATGCTCTCGCGAAGTTGAGCATCCAGGGCGGCCAGCGGTTCGTCGAGGAGGAGTACTCCGGGACGAATAGCCAACGCGCGAGCGATGGCAATCCGCTGCTGTTGACCGCCGGAAAGCTCACGCGGCAGACGCTTTCCGTACGCCGACATCCCGACCATGTCGAGGGCTTCGGCCACGCGTGGGCCGATCTCCGACCGCGGCACACGGTGGGCTCGGAGTCCGAAGGCCACGTTCTCGGAGACCCTCATGTGTGGGAAGAGCGCGTACGACTGAACGACGACGCCGATTCCTCGTTGTGAGGGAGGGAGAGTGGTGATGTCTCGGGTGCCGAGCTTGACCGAACCGGACGTGGGGCGGACAAATCCCGCGAGGGCCTTCAGAGCGGTCGACTTGCCGGATCCACTGGGCCCCAGCAGTGCCACAGTTTCACCCGGCGCGACTCGTAGATTGAAATCGACGAGGGCGTGGGTTGCGGTCTTTCCGCGGCCGTAGGCGACGTTGACGCGATCGAAGGTGATGGCCGGAGCCGAATGTTCGATCGCTCCGTGGACACCGACGGTCTCGGGGAGCGTCCGCCCCAGTCTGGTTCTTGCCATGATCAGCTCCCGGTGGCTTTCTGGTAGGCGGCGATGTCGGCGTCGAGCGAGCTGAGGACGTCGTTCCAGTTCGGGGTCCACACGTTGACGCCCTGCAGAACTCCGGAAGGCGTGTTCTTGTCGGTGGATTCACCGGTAGCGCTTCGGACGTCCTCGCGGACCGATATGCCGAGTGCATCGGTGGCGACGGTCTTCTGGGATTCCTCGGAGAGCAGGAATTCCATGAGCTTCTTGGCTTGTTCGCTGCTCGGAGCGCTCTTGGCGAGCCCCATCACGTAGGGCAGTGCAATGGTGGTGCGAGTGCCGTCGGCTCCGGAAGGGAAGAAGATGTCGAACTTCGATCCGTCGTCCGCGATCGAAGCGAGGTTCATCTGGACGTCACCGTTGGCGACCAGCAGCTCTCCGTTGCTGACCTTGGGCTGGAGCTTTCCGGTCGAGGACGAGGGTCCGACGTTGTTTGCCTGGAGCTTTCCGAGGTAGTCGAGTGCTCCTTCCTTACCCATCAGGTGCTGGAGCAGCAAGAGCACCGCGGTGCCGTCGCCGGCCTGGCCGGGCGTGGAGTACTGCAACTTGCCCTTGAACTGATCTGTGAGTAGGTCGTCCCAAGATTGTGGGGCGGGTGATGCAGTCGGATTGGCAATGAACGAGAGGTAGTTCTCGACGACGGGTACGTACTTGCCTGCGTCGTCCTTCTCGTCGGCCGGAACGGCGGAGGTGTCGATTCCGCTGGGCTCGAGCAGACCTTGCGCGTCGGCCTTCTGAATGAACGGCGGCAGGGTGATGATGACGTCGGCCTGTGGGTTGGACTGCTCCTTGTCGACGCGGGAGACGACCTCGCCGGAACCGGCTTCCACCAGGTTGACAGCGATGCCGGTCTGCGCGGTGAAGGCGTCGAATCTGCCCTTGTACCAACCGGACAGGCCGTCGGCGCTGTAGACGGTGACGGTTTCGGTATCTGATCCGGCGGCAGTGCCGGTTCCACCGCAGGCTGTGGTGAACGAAAGGACGGACACGGCGAGAGCGGCCGCAGCGATGCTCGGGCGTAGACGCATGACGATTCCTTTTTCGGAGGTGAGATCAGGGGTGGGTGAGGAGTTCGGCGAACTCCGTCACGGACGGGACGATGTGGGTGGCACCGGCGCCGCGCAGTTGTTGCTCGTCGTGAGCGCCGGTCAGAGTTCCGGCGACGATGGTTGCGCCGGAGCGAATGCCGCTGAGCACGTCGTTGGACGTGTCGCCGAGTACGGCGATCTGGTGGACGTCGTCGATCGAGAGTTTGAGCAGCGCAGTCAGAATCAAGTCAGGGAACGGGCGACCGCGACCGGCTTCGGCGGGGGAGAGGGTGAGATCGGCCAGGGTTTCCCAGCCGAGCGCGACGAGGAGTTTGTCCTGCGTCGATCGGCTGAACCCGGTGGTCAAGGCAACTTTGATGCCGGCCTCGCGGAGTGTGGTTATCGCCTTCTCCGCGCCGGGGATCGGCTCGGCGAGCCCCTGGTCGATGAGGGAGTCGTACGTGGTTTCGAAGGCTGCGTTCGCGGCCTGGGCGCGGTCTTCGTCACCGAAGATCGCGCGGAACACGACGATCTTCGACTGGCCCATCGTGTCGAGGACGTACTGGCGAGCGGCATCGGCTTCCGGGCCTTCGTCGGGCAGTCCGCCGGCTTCAGCGGCGGCAGCGAAGGCGCGAAGAACCAGTCCGTCGTCGGCGACGGTGGTGCCGGCCATATCGAGAACGGCAAGGGTGATGGGAGACATGAGAAGTCTTTCTTGTCAGAAGGATTCAGAGACCGAGCTGGTCGGCGGTTTGTTCTGCCAGTGCCGGGCCGAGCGTCATACCGCGGCCACCGGGGCCGGCAACCACCCAGACGTTGTCGGCGGCCTGTGCGCGGTGAACCAGTTGTGAGGGGTCGAGGCACTGGCTGTAGACGCCCGCCCATCGCTTGACGATGGGCGGAAGATCGCGTCCCAGAAGGGTTTCCACCACTGTGGACAGATGGCGATAGGGCGCCTCGTCGACGTCGAAGTCGAACGGCTCCTCGTACTCGTGGGTGTCGCCGATGGTCAGCCCGCCGTGCAAGCGCTGCACGCACAGGAGCTGCATGCGGTGCGCCTCGGCAGTCGGTTCCTGCGGCTGCACGGTGCGAAGGTGATCGAGGGCCGATCCGGCGAAACCGGGGTAGTAGCGGAAGCTGTCGCCGTCTGCGATTGCGGTGGTGAGCTTTTCGCCGAGTGGGGCCGTCTGCATCATCTGTAGGCGCACACGGCGCAGGGGGAGATCTCCGGCGAGATCGCGAGCCAATCCGCCGAGTGTTGCTCCGGGGCAGACGATCACGAGATCGGCGTCGAAGTTGCGGCCGTGGTCGTCGCGGATGTGTACGCCGGTGCTGTTCGTCGTGATCTCACGAGCTTCTGTTCCGGCGTGGAAGGTGTAACGGCCGCTGGCATCGAGATGCGACCGGATGGCGGGGAGCGCTTGCCGTGATTCGACTGCAGCGTCGAGGCTGCAGTGCAGTCCGCCCAAGAACTTCCCTCGGAGTGCTGGGTTGACGGCACGAACGGCGTCGGGATCCAGGAGCGCGAACCCTCTGTTGTGAGCGTCCGGCCGAGAGAACGCTTCCTGCGCGACCGCGACTTCCTCCTCGGTGCGCATGAGGGTGATCGAACCCGCCGGTCGGTATCCGACGCCGGGGACACGGGCGGAAAGGTCTGCCCACAACTCGCGCGAGCGTAGCGCGGCTTCGAGTTCGTTGGGAGCTCGCCCGGATACCCAGACGAGTCCGAAGTTCCGTACCGTGGCACCGCGGGCTTCCGGCTCGCGTTCGAGATGAACAACCTCATGTCCCCGGCGGATTGCCTCGTCGGCGTGCGCCGTTCCGAGGATTCCTCCGCCCACAATCAAAATTCGCATGTAGAGATAGTGACGTTTGGTCTAGACCAATAGGGGGAATCGAGACGAACTCCAGGTTAACAATTGGTATAGACCGAATTCTTGTACGCTTGCGCCATGAATCAGCAGACGTCCACCGGGCCGGGGACCTCGAGCGTCGTGATCGAGCCGGAGCTGAAGTACTACCGCGTCCGCACCGAGATCGAGACCATTCTCAGTGGGCTCGCGGAAGGTGATGCCGTCCCGTCGGAGCGGGAACTGGCATCGCGGTTCACCGTCGCTCGTGAGACGGTCCGTCAAGCGCTTCGCGATCTGCTCGTCGAAGGACGGATCGAGCGGCGTGGGCGGGGAACCGTCGTTGCGAGTCCGAAATTGGTGCAGCCCCTTTCGCTTCGTTCCTACACCGAGGGCGCGCTGAGCGCTGGGCGAGTGCCCAGTCGTGAAGTCGTGACCTTCGAACGAATGTCGGCCGACGACGGTCTCGCCACTGAGTTGGGTATCGAGGTGGGCGACACCGTCGTTCATCTCGAGCGTGTCCTCTTCGCCGACGGCGAGAAGATCGGACTCGAATCAACGTTCTTGCCGGACAGCAGGTTCGGTGAGATGATCGACGCCTTCGATGCGACGACATCGCTGTACGCTGCCATCCGCTCCATCGGCGTGGTCTTCGCCTCCGCTACCGAACGAATCGAGACGGTACTTGCCTCGCCGCGTGAGGCGACGCTCGTCGAGTCCACGACCTCTATGCCGATGCTTCTGCTGCACCGGACGTCCGTCGACCCGGAGGGCGTGCCGATCGAGCGGGTGCGCTCGCTCTACCGCGGCGACCGTATTGCCTTCTTGACGACTCTGCGCGAGTAGTCGCGGTGGAGGGGTGGGATTTGGATTACCCGTGTGCGTTGAACATGTCCAGGAGCCCTTGGGGTGCGTTCTCGCCGAAGCACATGTCCAGACCATCAGCCGACTGTTGTGCCGATGCGGCGCTGCGCGGGAAGAGTCGCTCTTCGTAGGCAGCGAGTCCTTTCTCCGTGTCGCTGTGTGACGTGATCGCTTGACCGAGTTCGGCGCCGTCGAGCATTGCCAGGTTCGCGCCTTCTCCGGCAAACGGCGACATGACGTGGGCCGCGTCCCCGAGCAGTGTGACGCCTGGAGCGCGACTCCAGCTGTGTCCGATGGGAAGAGCATGGATGGGACGAGGGGTCAACGAGCTGTCCGCTTCGACGATCATCGACCGGAACGACTCGTCCCAGTCCGAGAAGTGTTCCAGCAGAATCTTCTTCGCAATGTGGTCGTCGGAGAAATCGACGCTCGAAGCCCAACTCTCGGGAACTCGGAGGGCAGCGTAGATGTGCAGACTGTTGTCCGTCTCACGATGGGCAAGGAAGCCCTTGTCGGCACTGAGCGCGAACATCATTCCGCCGCCGACTGTTTCGGCGGATTCCGCGTGCTGGTTGTCAGCGTCGTGGAGGTCGAACTCCACGAAGGATATTCCGGTGTATGCAGGGGTGGCGTGTGAAACCAGTGGACGGATTTTCGACCACGCACCATCGGCGCCGACCAGAAGATCGGTGGTGACGTGGGAGCCGTCCGCGAGATGAACTTCGTGTCGACCGTCCGGCAGTGCATGCGCGCCGCGCACTTTGGCTCCCCAATGGACGGTGTCTTTCGGCAGCGATCCGAGTAGTAGGTCGCGCAGTTGCCCGCGGTCGACTTCGGGGCGGTCGCCGTCTCCCTTGTCCTCCTCGCTCAGGTGCACGACGGCATTTCGATCGAGAACGCGCATCTGTTCACCGCCTTGATGAACGAGTGCGCGGAACTCGTCGTACAGACCGGCGGCACGAAGCGCGATCTGGCCTGAGTCCTCGTGGATGTCGAGCATCCCGCCTTGAGTTCTGGCCGTCGGTCCGGATTCGAGATCGAATACCGCCGAATTGATTCCGTGCTGATGGAGGACTCGGGCGAGCGTGAGCCCACCGAGGCCGGCGCCGATGATTGCGATGGGGTAGTGGTTCATGGTGGGTTCCTAAGAAGTGAGTGGGGTGTTCTCGATGCCCGTGATGAGCGTTCGGAATCCCCAGGAGAGGCGTGCGGTGGGTTCACCGGCCAGTAGGGCTGTGGAATGGCTCGCGACGAGGGGGTGCATCTGCGGGTCTGCGTGCTCGATTGCGTCGGTCAAGGCGTTCCACCGGGCGTCCGTGTCCGAGACGTTGTTCGGCGCCGAGTGCTCGGCAGCAGTGGACGTCGCGTACTGAAGTAGGAGGTCCACGCCCCAGGCGGCTTGAGCCGAGGGAACCGTGCCCTCGTCGAGCAATGCCAACAGGCGTTCGAGCAGGCGTACGTAGTGAACTCCGCTTGGTCGCGAAACAAGAGCCGACTGGGCAAGGCCGGGATGATCGAACAATACGGCCGTGTAGGACGTCAACACCCGTTCGAGGCGCGCTTGCCAAGTGCCGGAAGTATTTTCGGCGAGGTCGACGACTCCGAGCAGCTCATCCAGAACCGCGGCGTGCAATTCGGCTGTGTTTCGCACGTACACGTACAGCGACGCGGGTCCGGTGTCGAGTTCCAGGGCGAGTCGACGCATTGTCAACTTCTGCAGCCCCTCCGAGCGCAAGATATCCACCGCCGCACTGACGATGCCTTCACGTGTCAGTGCGGGTTTGGCCGGGCGATTGCGTCGGCTCGACGGACTTGCTGGGTGAGTGGGCATGGCACCAGCGTACACGAACATGTTCGTAACGAACATGTTCGTTGAATCACGCGATGGGCTACATACCCGTTCCACCGAAAAGCATCGCGATCGTCAGCAGGATGCCACCCACAATCCCCACGAGCGCGCTGTCGCTGTCGAGAAGCCAGTCGTTCAACGATCCCATGAGTGCCTCTTTCGGGTTTCGATCTGTCGACGGTCGAGCCTATCGACAGATCGAAACCCGAGATGTCACTTTCGTCCGAATTGTCGATCGGACCCGAGGTGATCAGCCGTAGACGTTGCCCGGGCTGATCAACTTGGTGATGGGCACCATCAAAGCGCTGGTCAGGTCGGTCTCTCCGTCGATGTCGGTGTTGATGAAGACGACCAGGGTGGTGTCCTTCTCGGGCAAGTAGACCGAGACTGTCTTATAACCGGGCAGGCTTCCGTTGTGACCGATCCAGCCGCCGCTGTTGAACAAACCGAGTCCGTACCCGGAACTGTCGTCCCCTTCGCTCAAGTTCACGGTTTGCAGGCGCTGCTTCTGAGTGTTGTCGGTGAGGAGATCGCCCTTGGCCAAGGCCGGAACCCAGATGCGCATGTCGTCCAACGACGAGATCATCGCACCCGCGGCGCCGCCCCACGACGGATTCCAATCCGTTGCCGCGGTCACGGATTCGTCGAGCGTTTGGTTGGTGTACCCCTGTGCGTGTGGGTTCGGGAACGCGTTGGTGGTGGGAAAGCTGGTGTGCTCCATCCCGAGTGGTGTCGCGATCTTGGTGTCGATGACTTCCGACAGTTTTGAGCCGGAGACCTTTTCGATCACCATTCCCAGCAGAATAGTGTTGGTGTTCGAGTAGTCGACGGTGGTCCCTGGTCGAACCTGAAGTGGGAGATCCTTGACGTACCCCACGAGCTCTTCAGGTGTGAAAGCTCGGCGAGGATCCGAAAGATATTCCATGACAAACTGTTCGGACGTCGTGTAGTCCACAAGGCCGCTGCGCATCCCCGCCAGCTGGCGCAAGCTGATCGCATCACCTTCCGTGACGCCATCGACGTACTTGGAGATCGGATCATCGAGACCGATCTTGCCCTCGTCGACCAACTGCAGCAGGGCAGTCACAGTAAATGTCTTGGTGACGCTGCCGATCCGGTGATAGAAGTCGGTTTCCATCGGTGCTCTGGTTGCCGTATCCGAGACTCCTGCAACCTTGACATAGTTGCCGTCGGGTCCCCAAATGCCCACCATCGCACCGGGAATCCCGGTCGAATTCACCGCTGCGTCAATGATCGAATCGAGCTGGTCGGTGACGGCAGAGTCCATGACCTTCTCGGATGTGGCTGTCGGATTGTCTGTGGATTTGTCCGTGCTGCAGCTGATTACAGCCCCGGCAACCATGGCGCTGCACAGGCCGACGAGCATGATGCGTCTTGCTCCGATTTTCATGAGTCGAACTCTGCCTGCCCGACGAGGCGTGCACATCGACCCCCGGTACGGCTGCCGCAGTCCCCAGGTACCTCCTCAACCGGTACCGGGGGACTACGGAACCCCTGCCTGAACCCCTCCCTGAACCCTTGACTTGGGTCAGAGCCCGCCGTCGAAGAAGGCCGCCAGGGCCGGTGCCGGGTCGGCCGCGGTGCCCGTATTTGCTACGCCGACAACGATCAATCCCAGCGTGAACAGTGCAATGAGAAGACCTATCGACCCCAACCCGAGCCTCGCTCGCCTGTCGGATCGCGCCGTTCTGGCGAAGCGCACCCACACGACTACAGCCACGGTCAGTGAAAGTACTGCCGCGATCAGCGCGATCACCGCCATGGCCACGTGATACCGCGCGAAGTCGCTGATCATCAGTTCGAGGACAGGGCTTTGCTGGTTGCCGGTGCCCGTCGACTGAGCGAGCTGTTGGCGGACCTGCCCGACAGTTTCGCCAAGTGCCCCATCCGCCTGGGCCACGGGCAACATCGAGATCAACGAAGAGAAGGGTGCAACGACACCTTGGACATTGGCCATCACGAGCACCGAAGAAAACATCGCGAGGAGCGTGACCAGCCCTCCCGCCGAGACGAATGCGAGTTTCTTTCCAGCCGTCAGAGGGCCGGCGTTCACGAACGACGCCTTGAGCATGCGGCCGAGTGCGAGCAGAACCGTCAGCAGGATTACCGCGATCACTGCCTTGGCCACGTGGTACCGCATCCAGTAATCGACAGCGGACTCCAAGCTGGGAGAGAAGGCTTGGACGCCGGAACTCCAGTACTCGACGAACGCGGCACGGACCGTCTCGACGAGTTCCCCCTGGTTTGCATACCCATCGCCCGGCCTACTGGTCAGCATGCCCGGGCCGAAAACGAAGGCAGCGGAGACAACGGCGACCAACGCGATCAGCGCGGCGATCTTGCGACCGGAGGACTGCGCTGAGCGCGACGGCCCCGCAGTGTTGTGCAGTGGAGAATTGTGCAGGGGGATTCCTCCAGCGTGATGAGCGATCATCCGGTCACCGTCCACAAAGTCATGTCCTCGAGTGTAGAAATCGGTGCACCGGAGTTCATCGGACGCGGGGATGATGTTTTTCGCGATGGCCTCCGCCCTCGGTCGGATGCAGCGAAGGGAAGTCTTCGATCACGCGTGACTCTGCTAGCACTCGACCACGTTGACGGCGAGCCCGCCCTCACTGGTTTCCTTGTAGCGCACGGACATGTCGTTTCCGGTTTGTCGCATGGTTTCGATGACGGTATCGAGGCTCACCACGTGCGTTCCGTCGCCCAGGTATGCGAGTTGAGCCGCGGTGACCGCAGTCGAGGCAGCGACGGCATTTCGTTCGATGCACGGGATCTGGACCAGACCACCGACCGGATCGCAGGTCAGGCCCAGATGGTGTTCCATGGCAATCTCAGCGGCATTCTCGATTTGTCGTGGCGATCCGCCCATGACGGCGCACAGACCGGCCGCCGCCATCGCACAGGCGGCTCCGACCTCACCCTGACACCCGGCCTCCGCCCCGGAGATCGAGGCATTCGCCTTGATGATCGATCCGATTGCGGCCGCAGTGAGGAGAAATGTCCGAACGTCGTGAACGCCGGCGCCGGTCGCGCGTATGTGGTGGTAGAGCACCGCAGGCACGATGCCTGCCGCACCGTTGGTTGGGGCCGTGACAACGCGGCCACCTGCTGCATTTTCTTCGTTGACCGCCATGGCGTAGACGGTCAGCCACTCGCGTGAGGAGGGTGCGCAGTTGCGTTGTTCCAGTTGGCTCTTCGCTGATTGTGCTCGTCGGCGAACTCCGAGTTTTCCGGGCAGCACACCGACGGTATGCATGCCGCGCTCGATGCAGGCGCGCATCGCGGACCAGATTGCGTCGATCCCGGCGAGCGCTCGGTTCTGGCCGTGCATCGCGATTTCGTCTGCCAACGCCAGGTCGGCGATAGTTCCGGAGCCACATTCCGCCAGTAGCTCTTTCGCGGTGCGGTAGTGGGAGTCGATCGGGTGCGTGGGTTCTGGTGTCTGCGCTCCCGTGCGCACTACGAACCCGCCACCGATCGACAGATATGTACTCGTGTAGACGATTTCGTGACCTTCGAATGCCGTCAGGGTCATCGAGTTCGGGTGCCCGTGCCGGCGAACGAGCGGTTCGAACACCATGTCGTCACGAGTGAAAACGACGTGTCCGAGTGAGCCACCGGCGAGCATCACCGATCCACCGTCCGACAGTTCGGCAAATGGGCCGTGCACGTCGGCGGGCTCGCACGTTTCAGGATCCAACCCACGAAGTCCCGCGATCACGGCGTCGGGAGTGCAGTGGCCAATACCCGTGGCCGCGAGAGAGCCGTGCAGATTGCAGCGAATTCGGTCGACCGGATCGGTCAATCGGGCAGATTCGAGTTCGCCGACAAAAGCGTGGGCGGCTCGCATCGGACCGACTGTGTGTGAACTGGACGGTCCGATGCCGATGGAGAAGAATTCGAGAGCGGAAACGTAGACGCCATTGGTGCTCATTCGGCACTCGTGACGGTGGTCGCTCCTGACTCGCGCTGGGCCGCAATCGTCAGTAGATCGGAGCGAGAGTCTCCGGTAGCGGCTCGGATCACCGTGCGCGCCATTGCAATTGCTCCGTGTAGAACAGCTTCGTCACCCGCTGAGGAGCGGGCATCAGCGGCAAATTCGATCGTGTGAGGAACTCCGGTGACACCGCGCAACGCGATCATCGGGTGGATCGAGGGAACCGCCTTCGAAACGTTGCCCATGTCGGTCGAACCACCGGTCAGGGGAGTTCGGGCGGCCGCGATGCGGCCCAGGTTCGCGATCTCCTCGTCCCAGATAGTTGCCAACACCGGATGTTGAACCAGTTCCTCGTAGCGAGGTTCGGCGCGTTCGGTTGACCAGGCGCAGTCGCTGGCCACCGCGCCGCCCTCGAAGCAGGCGAGCATTCGACGTTTGGCGTCCAACAGCACCTCGAGATCTGCGGCCCGAACTTCCGCTCGGACCAGAGTCGAGGCCGGGATGATGTTGGTGGCTTCTCCGCCGTGTTCGACGTAGGCGTTGAGTCTGACGTCGGAAGGGAGCTGTTGACGGAGGAGTCCGATGGCAACCAGTGCGATCGTGGCGGCGTCACCTGCGTTGATGCCCTTGTGTGGTGCGGCGGCCGCGTGTGCGGCCCGTCCGGAGTAGGTCACGTCGAAACGATCGACTGCTTGCGTTCCGGTGACAGTGCAACTGACGTCCTCACCTGCAGCGCCGTGGACCATGATCGACATTGCCGCGCCCTCCCACGCGCCGCGTTCGAGGAGCAAGACTTTCCCACCGCCGTGTTCTTCGGCCGGCGTACCGAGGAGGACAACAGTCAGCCCGTAGTCCTCCGCGACCTCACCGAGCGCGATGGCTGCGCCCAGTCCGGCGGCGGCGATGACATTGTGTCCACATGCATGACCGATGTCGGGGAGGGCGTCGTACTCGGCGCAGACGACGACGCGGAAAGGGCCGGAGCCCCGAACCGCTTCGAATGCCGTCTCGAGGCCGTAGGCGGCGCGAGTAACCGTGAAGCCGGCTTCCTGCGCGGCGTCGGCCAAGAGGGCCGATGCACGATGCTCTTCGAATGCCAACTCCGGGTGAGCATGGATGGTGTGGCTGACGTCGATGAGGCGTGATGCCCACTTCTCGATCGTGCTCGAAACCGAGTCTGTGGGGGTGAGGGTGTCAGTGATGGACATGGATATTGCTTCCTTTCAACGTCTTTGGTTCCCAGTATCTTTGGATCGCGGTGTCTGTGGTTGCAGTTCTAGTGCCAGAGGCCGAGCGCGAACTCCGCGACGACCACAGAAAGTAGGTACGAGGCGAGGATCGCGACGATTCCGACGGGGACGATCTTCCAGCCGATCGTCTTGAGCAAAGGGAGGTCCTTGCCGAGGCTGAGACCTGCGACAGTCAAGGTGAGGGTGCAGATCGAGAGAAAGTCGACAGTACCGACGGTGCTCGAGACGAAATCACCGATGGGGGACCATGGCGTGGTTGCCAACGCGCCGATGGTGATGATTGCGATCATCGCCGCGATCTTTCCGCGTGTCAGGCGGGCGACGCTAACGCCCAGGAGCAACAAGCCGGTGAGGATCAGGTATCCGACGATGATCGAGCGAGACATCCCACCCGCCGCGATCGAGGAGACGATGACTCCTCCGACGAACAGAATCGGAATGACAGTTGCCAACGGCACGGTGACGCTCGGCGCAACTGCTCGGGGAGCAGTCCGGGCTTTCTGTTCGGTGGTCACCTTCGAGCGCTTGGTGAGTGCGCCGTAGATTCGATCAGCAAGGGGGAGTGCGACATACATGCCGACATACACGCCCAGGAGACCGGTGATGATGTTGGATGTGGCCGCCACGGCGAGTACCTGATCGGCCATCTCGGGGTGCGCCGAGACGACGCTCGCGGCAGCGGCGGCCATCATCGAGCCGGATCCGACTCCAGCGCCCATCGCCAACGCGAGGGGGTCGAAGATGTTGAAAGAGGTAGCCAGCGATGCAATCAGGCTGATCAGCACGGCACCGAAGAGCGTGCCGAAAACGTACATCGACAGGACGCCACGGTACTGGTCGGAATCGGGGCCGTATCGTTCGCTGACCATCGCGAAGGAGCCCTCACGGTCGATGGAGAACGTCGCTCCGACGGTGGCCGGTCCCATTCGAAGGAGTACAGCCAGTGGGAGTGCGAGCGCGATCGTGCCGAACAAATGTCCCAATTCCTGTAGCAGGAGTGCGGGGCCGGCGTCGAACAACAGTTGGATGTTCGGGCCGATGGTGAAAGACAGTCTTGCGCAGAGCAAGAGAACCGCAAGACCCATGATTGCCGACGCTGCGGCCTGAAGGTCGAGGCCTAGGGGTTTCCACTTCTGGCTCGAGACGACACCGCCGGCGATCAGTCCCCACACCATGGGCAAGATGGTGATAGCGGCAGCGCCGACGGGAATCACTGCGGGGCCGATCAGTTGGGCGCCTGCCGCAAGAGCGAGGAGCAGAATCACCACGATCCACAGCCGTGGCGATCTCATGCCGAAAATGACCTTCTGCGTCGTGGCTGGGGCGCGAACCGGAGAATCGTCATGCGAGACGGGAAATGCTTCGGTCATGTCGGTGTCTTTCTCGAGGGGCGAACGAACGCAAGACGTGAGCGTTCTCGAGGTTCAGGATTTGGTGGAATATTGATGTCATGAAGTTAGGATCAACGCGTTTCGATCCTGTTTCGGTGCAGGATTTTTCTGAAAGTGAGGTCCCCGGTGCAGGATCAGATGCTCAAGGACGAAGATCTTCGACTGTTGAACGCATTGCAGATCCGGCCGCGAGCGTCGTGGTCCGAGCTTTCGCGCGCCATTGGTTCCGATCCGGTCACGCTGACCAGGCGTTGGGAGCGCCTTCACTCGCAAGGGATTGCCTGGATCGCTGCCTACCGTGGGGCCTCCATCGTGTCGGCGACCGCACTTCTCGAGATCGAATGCGCTCCGGCGCAGACCCTGCGCGTTGCCGAACAGATCGCACACGATCCCGAAGTACTCACAGTCGATCTCACAACTGGCAATCGGGATCTGTTCGTCACCCTCACGTGTACTGACCTCGACCAATTGTCCCGGTACGTCTTGGAGCGAACACAATCGCTGCCGATGATCACCGCGATGCGAACACAGATCGTGTCCTCGGCGAACTCCGACGCCCGAAACTGGCGTTTACGTGCTCTCGACGCGGACGAAGTTGCCGCGCTCGAGTCGACCCCGCCGTCGAAGATTCGCGGTGTTCGTGCCAGCGAAGAAGAACAGTCGCAGCTGTTCGAGATCCTTTCTCGTGAACCACGAATTACAATCTCTGCCCTCGCCGCAGTGCTCGGAGTGACAGCGGCTCGCGCCGGGGCGCTCTTGTCGCACGAGCTGTCGACTGGGCGGCTGGTCGTCCGCACGGAGATTGCGCGGCCATACTCCGGCTGGCCGGTCTATGCCTGGTACTTCTTACGTCTCGACGCGCGAAAGGAGGCAATTGCCCAGCGCCTTGCGCACCTGCGAGAAGCGAGGCTTGTTGCTTCGACTATCGGCAGCTACGACATCGCACTGGCAGTGTGGCTTCGCTCGATCGACGACGTGCAGCGATTGGAAGGTTATCTCGCCGAACAGTTCCCGGGCGTATCCGTGGTAGATCGATCGATAGTCCTGCGCACGCCGCATCACCTCCATCGGACGATAGATGTGTCGGGTCGGAGCATGCCCAGGCACGGGTGAGTTGCACCGTATTCGTGCGTGGCGGGATGCTCCCTGCCTACTCGGGGATGGTCACGTCGACGATCAAGCCGTGGTGATCGGAACCTTCGATCTGGATTCGCTCGAGCGACTTCGCCTGTGCGCCGCGCAGAACTACGTGGTCGATGCCGACTATCGCAGGGAACCGCTTGTCAGCGGGGTAGGTGGGAACGATGCCGACGCCCAATTGGTCTGCGGCGTCGGAGTAGCCGACGTCGAGGAGGTCTCGGAATTGTTTGTGCATGAAGGTCGTATTGAAATCACCGCTGACGATGACGGTGTCCTCGGCGGCAGCGGCGTCGAGCGCGTTCCGGAGAGTGCTCAGCTCGGCAGTCCACACGTCGGGCGGGGTCACGTACGCCGGTCCGGGGTGCACCGCCAGAAGCGTGAACGGGGTGGAGAAACCCACTGTTGCAACCAGATTCGTGGGTCCGAAGCCGTTCAGCTCTCGCGTATCCGTCAGCGGGAAGCGGCTGTAAATCCCTGCTCCACCGCCGCCGGCGTTGTCCGGCATCAAGAAGCGGTACGGCAATAGTTGTTCGAGGCCCTGATCTCGCAGGGATCCTTCGAGTGATTCGGTCAGTTCCTGAACTGTCAGGACGTCGACTGCCTTCTCGCGCACCGTCGCGGTCAAACTGGCAGGGTCTGCTTGTCCGAACAGAAGATTCGCCTGCATCACCCGCAGGGACGGCCCGTCGATTTCGGAACCGTTCGCGACGTACAACGGGCTGATCACCGAAGCGCCGATCGCTATGAGCGCAACCGAGATCGCCAGGAGGATCCAGCGCCGAAAGGCCAGGCAGATCAAAGATGCGACGAGCGTGACTGCAAGCAGAATCGGGACGAAAGAGGCCGCGGCGATCAACGGGTTGATCGGTTTGGAGGAGTACAACGCGATCAGCGCGACAACGCCGACGGCAATGCCGCCCACACCGGCGACCTGAGCGATACGGCGTGCCGGAACATTGTCCGTCGTGAATCCCATACCGAACGGTACCCAAAACGACCGATGCTCCCAACTTCGTCGCGCAGTCAGTCGCTGTTCCTGGCGCGGAATGCACTCACCGCGGCCTCGAGAGTCGGGAAGAAATGCGTCGAATCGAACCGATCCCCGACGCCGAATCGGATGAGTCGATCCTTGATCGGACCTTTCATCTCCGCGAACGCCAATCGAATTCCTTTGCCTTCGAGGAATGTATCCAGATCGACGAGTTCGTCGACGGCCGTGGTATCGAGTCCGGTGATCGGTTCGGCGGCAATCACCACCCATTCGACGGGGTCCGGCGCTTTGGCGACGACGGAGCGAACGTACTCGTCGAAGATCTCGCCGTTCGCGAAGAAGAGTGGAGCGTCGAACCTCACCAACACCAACCCGGGGATGCGATGCCCATCTGGATGGCGTTCGAAGTCGTGGAAGCCGGCCAGGTCACCGGTTTCGACGAGTTCGGTTCTGTGCGGTTGCCACACCTGCGCGATGACTGCCGCGAAGGACAGTCCGATCGCAACCAGGATGCCTTGAAGCACGCCGACCAGCGCGACCCCCAGGAATGCCGCGACAGCGAGGCCGAATTCGACAGTGCTCATCCGCCACATTCGAACCATTCCGCCTACGTCGATCAGCGCACACGCCGCGACGATGACGACGGCGGCCAATGTCGCGTCTGGCAGATAGGCCGTGAGTCCGGGAGCGACGAGCACGAACACCAGTACGGCGAGCGCCCCGACGACGCCGGCCAATTGCGTATGCGCCCCGCTCTGTTCGGCTACCGGAGTTCGTGACCCGCTCGCCGAGATGGGGAATCCGCCGAAGAGACCGCCGGCCACGTTCGCGACACCGATTGCCTTCATCTCGGTACTGCCGTTCACGTCCTCGCCGTGTCGTGCGGCGAAGGTGCGCGAGAGAACGCCGGTGTCGGCAAAGGCAATCAATGCGATACCGGCCGCCGGCCCGATCAGATGGCCGACGTCCTGCCAGGTGACTCCGCCGACAGAGGGGAGGGGAAGTCCTTCCGGCAGTGCTCCCACCATGCCGATGTCATCGGTGAGACCGGCGACGGCGGACAAGACTATTGCCGCGACAACGGCCACCAGCACGCCGGGCACAACAGGTACCCAGAGTCGGAAGGCGACGATGACAACGAGTGAGCCGACACCGATGGCCGCAGCGAGTGGGTCGACATCGCCACCGATCAGGGCCTTCCCGATTTCACCGATTTCACCGAGGAGGCCCGATGCGTCGACCGAGAATCCGAGCAGCTTGGGAATCTGACCTACCACGACAACGACTGCGATGGCGTTGAGGTAACCGAGGCGGATCGGTTTCGAGAGGAGTTCGGTCACGAAGCCCAGACGAAGGAATCCGCCGATCACGAGGATGAGTCCGACAAGAATGGCGAGAACCCCGGCGAGTGCAAGCGCGTTCTCCGAATCGCCGACCACAGCCAGCGGTATGACCGCGGCGGCGATCAGCGGTGCCAGCGACGAATCAGGTCCGAGTACAAGAATTTTCGACGGTCCGACCAGCGCGTACGCGAGCAGCGGCACAATGGTGGCGTACAGCCCGGCGTACGCGGGCAGTCCGGCGGCTTCGGCGTAGCCCATACCTGCCGGGATCAGCAATGCCGTCAAGACGAGTCCGGCAGTGATGTCTGTTCGCAGCCATTCGCGGCGATACCCGCGGGCAGTCGCGATGCCCGGTAGCCGACCTAGATTCTCCGCCCACATCATCGTGTGATTGTCCCTCCCTCAGCGGAGTACACGCGCGCGTTCGGGGGCAATCGCGGCGGCCGCGGTCATCGGGACAGGTCGCTGCGCGAGGCGGCGGCGTCGGATCGCCTTCTCCAACTCGACGACAACCGGGATGACCAGCGACCATCCGAGGCAGGCGAGCCATTGGGCGCCGGTCAGTGAGGTGGTCATGAGGAGTTCCTGGAGGACACCCGCCTCGACGGCAAACACGGTGACGACCGTGGGAATCGTCAGGATTTTGACAGCACCGAGAACCGGCGGAACGAGACCGGACTCGGGATCGCGCCGCATGGTCAACCCCGCGAATATGGAACCGAGAGACAGGACGACGAATGCGGTGGTCATGGGGACATTCGCTTCGGTAGTGCTCATTTCACCCGGTGCGAGAAGCATCGCCGCGAGGGTCACGGCAAATTGCAGGACGCCGTACGCGAGCCACTGTCCGACCGCGCTTCGATGTGCGATCGGCATCTTGGGATCACGTGGCGGCTTGTTCATCAGATCCGGAGGCGGCGGGTCGAGCATGATCACGGCAACGGGGAAGAGCGTGATGAAGAAGTGTTGGAACAGCACCATCAGCGGCGTCAGCGCGACACCCTCGTTGATGTTGAAGATGCTGGCAGCGAGGAAGAGGAGAACCAACGAGAAGAGCTTCGACATTTGATAGCGGATGTACGAGACGATCTTCCCGTAGATGTTGCGGCCCAAAGTGATCGCAGTGATGAGTGTTCCGAAGTTGTCGTCGGTGAGCACCATCTTGCCCGCCTGTTTGGTCACTTCGCTGCCAGAGCCCATGGCGACGCCGATGTCTGCCTTCTTCAACGCGGCGGCATCGTTGACGGCATCGCCGGTCATTGCGACGACGGCGCCACTGCGCTGCATGACATCGACCAATCGAAGTTTGTCCTGCGGGGTGACTCGGCCGAACACGTGCAGGTTCGGCAATGCGGTCGACAGTTCGTCGTCGGTCATCGCTTGTACATCGCTTCCGCTCACGGAACCCGGGCCGAGCCCGAGTTCGGCACCGATTGCGGCGGCGGTGACGGCATGGTCGCCGGTGATCATGCGGACCTCGATGCCGGCGCGGTGCGCGGTGCGCACCGAATCGACTGCCTCCGGCCGCAGCGGGTCGATGATGCCTGCCATGCCGACAAACGTCAGGTCCTCGACAAAGGACATGGGGTCCGCCACGACGGCTTCTTCCCGTCCGTCGAGTCGTCTGACAGCGAAAGCCAGCACCCGAAGACCCTTCTCGGACATGGACTGATTTGCTGCCGTCAGCTCGTCACGGACTTCGTCGATCGGTACCGGTCGACGGCCGGGGAGGAAGGCCGAACCACACCGAGCGAGGACGACGTCAGGCCCGCCTTTGACCAGTTCGACGAACTGACTTTCGCCGTCGACTTCGAGATGGTGGTACGTCGCCATGAACTTGTACGCGGAATCGAACGGAACCGTTGCGACTCGCGGATAAGTCCGTCTGGTGAGTGGGGCGTCGGCACCGATCTTCGCCGCGAGCACCACAAGTGCGGCCTCGGTCGGGTCGCCGACAACCTCTCCGGAATCGGAAACCGTTGCATCGCTGTCGAGGCACAACCCGTAGGCGAGGAGTGTGAAGTCGGGTGGTGCCTCGCCGGCAACCTGCGTGATCCTTCCGGTCTTGGCGTAACCTTCTCCGTCGACCGTGTACCACCGGCCGTGGACGTACAGCGATCGCACGGTCATCTGGTTCATGGTCAACGTGCCGGTCTTGTCCGAGTTGATCGCACTGGTCGCGCCGAGTGTCTCGACATCGGTCAGGTTCTTCACGACTGCTTTGGCGTCTGCCAGTTGACGGGCACCGTACGCCAGCATCGCCTGAACGAAAGTTGGTAAGCCGGTCGGTATCGCAGAGACCCCCATTGCGATACCGAGCAGCAGAAGCGTTGTCAGATCCTGCCCGCGAATCAGTCCGATGACGACGATGACGATCACCGCCGTCCACGCGATGATCCCCAGAAGTTTTGTCAGAGAGTCCAATTCTCGTTGCAGCGGCGACTTTCCCGGGGCGACCGCCGACAACATCGACGCTATCTGGCCGATCTGCGTCTGCATCCCGGTCTCGGTGACCACCATGGTTGCCGTGCCGCGAGTGACCGAGGTGTTCTGGAACACCAGATTGCTCCGGTCTCCGAGAGGAATATCCTTATTGCTCAGCGTTTTCGGGTCCTTCGGGATCGGTGCGCTTTCACCGGTCAGTGCGGCTTCTTGCGTCTCCAGGGTGGTCGAGGCGAGCAACCGTCCATCGGCGGCGATGATGTCTCCCGCCTCGACTTGGACGACGTCACCCGGCACCAGTTCGGTAGCGTCGAGCTCAATCAGGTTCCCGTCACGAATGACCCGCGCTCGAGGTGTCTGCATCTTGGCGAGCGCGTCGACGCTGGCCCGTGCCTTCAACTCCTGTCGAGTTCCGAGGACGATGTTGAGCACGACGAGCACGGCCACCACGATTGCTGTCGGTACTTCACCGATGGCGATGCTGACCGCAGCAACGGCGACCAGCATCAAGTTCATCGGATCTTTCAGTTGTAACAGCGCGATCGACCACGTCGACGGAGGTGGTGTCGACGTGATTTCGTTCGAACCGTATCGTCGTCGGCGCTGGTCGGCCTCAGCCGATTGCAGCCCGCGCTCCTGGTCCGACTGCAGTGCGGACACGACTGACTCGCCGCTCTGCGCATGCCACGGCGTGGGGCTCATGACCGCACGTCCTTTCCTTGGCGATCGTCAATACCGGGTCGGAATCCAGTGCAGCGGTTGTTTGGGCGCCTGGTAGCCGTGGGCCTTCTGCCGCTTCGGCAACGTGATGTCAGTCGATTGCAACGGTTCGTAGGGGATCTGACTCAGAATGTGGCTGATGATGTTGAGTCGCCCGCGTTTCTTGTCGTCGTTGTTCGCGACATACCAAGGTGCCCAGCCGGTGTCGGTGAAGCGAAACATCTCGTCGCGGGCACGCGAGTAGTCGTACCAATGACTGAACGACTTCAGATCCAGATCTGACAGCTTCCAGATCTTTCGAGGGTCGTCGATTCGGCTTTGCAAACGCAGAAGCTGCTGCTCTTCGCTGACCTCGAGCCAGTACTTGAGCAGAATGACGCCGGATTCCACGATCGCGCGCTCGACGGTCGGAATGAGCTGGAGAAACTGATGTGCCTGTTCTTCGGTGCAAAAGCCCATCACCCGTTCGACACCGGCACGGTTGTACCAACTTCGGTCGAAGATGACGATCTCACCAGCCGCCGGAAGATGCGGAACGTAACGCTGGACGTACATCTGCGAGTGTTCGCGTTCGGTCGGGGCGGGCAGCGCAACGACCCGGAATACTCGCGGACTCACGCGCTCGGTGATGGCCTTGATGACACCGCCCTTCCCCGCGGTATCTCGGCCCTCGAACACGACGCAGACCTTGGCGCCAGACGATTTGACCCACTCCTGCAAAGCCACGAGTTCGCCGTGCAATGGCTTGAGTTCGCGGCGGTACGCCTTGTTCTTCATCAGCTTTTCTGCGACGGGTGCCGCGTCGTCGTGAAGAATCGACGCCGTGTCGTCGCGGCGAGTCCGAGCGTTCTTTCCCACTTCGACTCCCTGCCATCGTGAGCGCATCGTGAGCGTGCGGGGATCGTCCGCTCGTATGTGTATGCCCCGTATTCGGTCAACCTATTCTCCCCGTGATCGAGACCCGAATCGTGTTGTTTTCGAACCTGTTTCGAGCCTTGACGTGCTCGTCTGGACGGACGACCATTAATGGATGACTGGCGACGAAGAGTTGCTCCACGTCGAGCGGGTGATCACTCGCCTGATCTCCCGCTATCCCGCCGTTTCGCCAACCGAGATCGAAGCCAGAGTGCGAAAAATTCACGAGCGCTTTGTCGGCTGTCGGATCCGTGACTTCGTGCCTCTCCTCGTCGAAAAGGCGGCCAGACAAGAGATCTCGAATCGGAGAATCGTGATTCCGATACTGGATGAGCGGTCGGCGAGCCTCAACTCACTCGAGCTGTAGCCGGAACGGGCGTCGTCGGCGCATACTGAAATGACCTTGGACCAGGGAGTTCTGGCCGCATGCGGATTTCAGGCGCGGAACGTCAGTCTCCCGACTCCTGATGTGGAAACCGAGTACAGGGAGCGTTGACATGGAAGGCTTCTGGGAATTCTTCTGGTTCATCTTCGTTTGCTTTGCGTTTGTGGCCTACTTGAGCGTGCTGTTCTCGATCATCACCGACTTGTTCCGTGATCACGAGACTTCGGGCTGGGCCAAAGCTTTATGGATGATTTTCCTCTTCGTCATTCCATTCTTGTCCGCGATGATCTACGTGGTCGTGAAGAATGACGGAATGACGCGGCGGTCGATGGAGGCCGCCCAGCAGCACATACACGCGCAAAGTGACTACATCCGAACCGTCGCCGGCAAATCTCCGACTCAGCAGATCGCCGACGCCAGAGAGCTTCTCGACTCCGGCGCAATCAACGAACAGGAATTCCAGGCCATCAAGGCAAAGGCGCTGGCGTAGTTTTCTCGTTTTCCTGTGCGGCAGCGCGGGCAGGACGAACCAGCACTTCAAGTGCGACGAGTGCGACCAAGGCAATGACGACGATCCAGCCCACGACCAATCCGGTGGGGTAGCGCCAGAAAAGCAGCAACAGTGCGGCGATGCCGATGATTGTGCAGCGCAGCGGAACACGAAGCTGATTGGCCCACCGCTCGACCTGATTCGGCCTACGGCCGCTTGCAGAATGGCGGACGAAGTCCAACGCCTGCCCGTAGCCTCGACGAACGGCGATCGCCGACGACGACCCACCGACGAGGTAGGCGCCGAGTCCCACCACCACGCCGAGGACCGCAACCGCGCGCAGGCTCGTCCGCAGCGGCACCAGGACAGTGTCGATGACCGCTGTGGCGGCGTCGGGCGAGAGAATGTCGGTGGGGACACTGTCGAGGTAGATTGCACGCCCGATCAGAATTCCGATCGCGAGAACAAGCATTCCCAAGGCGATCGACAGGCCGACCAGGGACAGTGCACGGAGCCTTCGACCGCTGGGGGCAACGGCGACTGCGGCTGCGGCGCAGGCGATTCCCAGCCATGGCAACACCGACGACACTTTGTCGAGTGCCGAGACAGCTCGCTGGGCCTTCACCAGTTCGGGGGACTGGAAGAGTACAAATTCCTTGTCCACGGAGGGGATTTTGTCTGCAAAAGCGAAGCCGCGGTCGGTCAAGGCCGTTTTCACCCGGTCGATGATCGTGCTCAGTGAAATGCTGACGGTTCCGCTCTGGTCGACTTCGACGGAGTCGGGGCCGTAGTTTCCGGTCATCACTGCGACGAGAGAGTTGTGCGCCGCTCGGTTGGCTTGAATCCACAGGTCTTCGAACTGCTGCGTCTGTACGAGTGAGCCCACTGTGTCGTGGACGAAACTCTTCGCCTGGCCGGCGATCACCGGTGCCAAACCCACCAGTGCCTGGTCCACGCGAGGCGCATTGGCTGCGAGATTCGAAACGTCCGTCAATGCGGTGAGTGCCTCGGTGGTGAGCCCCTCGACGTCGACGCGATCGAAGATCTCGTCCGTGACTTGATTCGTGATCTCCGCTTGCACGGCTGGATTCTCACCCAGCGGCGCTACCGTGCTGACGTAGCGGTCGGTGTCGAGGATCTGACTTCGAACGAAGCGGGTGGTTACCGACAAGACTGCGAGTAGTGCTACCAGCACCAGCAGGATAGTCACCGCGGTCCACCGCAGCCCGTGTCGAGGCGGTCGGGATACTTTCTCGACGGTCGTTTCCCGGACGCTGGGAGTCTGCTCGCGCAGTGTTGCTACTTCTTCGCGTAACCGGGCTAGTTCGGCACGTTCGTCCTCGTGGAGTGGGCCGTCGCTCGTGCCGTTTGCCATCATGTTCCTCTCCGGAGGGAAACTGCTGCCGCACAGATGAAAACGTTGAACTCGAGGGGCGGAGCCGAAGGTGTGGCCTCAGATCACGTCGGGATTCCATGTCGCGACAGCCCAGATGACGAACACGTCGAGCGCGATGATGGTGATCGACCACCACGGAGAGTGGGGTAACCACAGGAAATTCGCGAGGATCGACAGCGAACAGAAGATTATCGCGCCTACCCGTGCCCACGTCGCGCCGGTGAAGAGCATGATTCCGACAGCGGTGACGAGCACGCCGAGTGCGAGGTGAATCCATCCCCAGGAGGTGAGGTCGAATTGGTACGCGTATTCAGGGCCGACGACAATAACGTCGTCCTCGGATATCGCCGAGATGCCTTGGAGAATTTCGAGCACACCGACAGTGACGAGGAGAACCGCTCCGCCCAGGGCGCTTCCTTTTGCTACACCCTGCTT
>NZ_JBHTSW010000039.1:0-56049 GCF_042794945.1 Rhodococcus sp. NPDC056506
ATCCCGAACGGGATCGCCGCAGCGCTTATCTGCCGAGAGTCTTACTTTTTGCCGCCGCCGAGGAGACCGCCGAGCAGGTCTCCGAGGCCGCCGCCACCGGATCCACCCAAGATGCCGCCGAGTGCGCCACCGATGCCGCCACCGGAATTGCCACCGCCGCCGAGAATTCCGCCGAGGAGATCCCCGAGCCCGCCGCCGGAGGCCTGGGCCTGCGTACCTGCGCCGCCGCCGGTGAACTGCTTGGCGAGGTAGGCCAGGACGATGGGAGCGAGGATCGGCAGCAACTGCTTCACCAGATCGTTTCCGCCGCCGCCGACTCCGCCTAGTGCGCTGGCGACCTGATCGGTGTTGCCGCCGAAGATGTTCGAGACGATCTTCTGACCGTCAGCGGTGTCGACTTTGCTGATGTCGACGCCGTCGTCGAGAAGGCTGGTGTCGGCGTGCGACTGCAACGCGCTTTCCAGCGAGGCCGCGCCTGCCGGATCTTGCGCATTGGCGCCGAGGCCACCGACGAGGGTCGGCAGTGCCGTCTTGACCGCCGATTCGGCAGTTGCCTGGTCTACGCCGAGTTGCTGCGCGATCTGGTCGATGGGGATCTGGGATAGAAGGTCGTCAAGCGATGCCATTGATGCCCTACCTCTTCTGGGGTACTACTCGTCAGTACCCGGCTTTTGCAGACACTAGTGAATGTCGGCGTCGACGGTAACCCTCCGGTTGCCGAGCGGTCAGGCTCGGGTCTTCTCGCGGGGGACCAGGCACGCTAGGAGCGCGATAATCAGTCCACCGGCCGTCAAGATGAATCCTGTCTGATTTGTCAGGATCGTGGAGTAGTTTTCCCTGATGACGTTGTCGAATTGGTCGTTCACTCGGTAGTAGAACGTGCCCAGAGTTCCCAATCCCACGATGATTCCGATCCACGCTGCAAGACGAGAACCGAACAATGCGGCAATCAGAATCAAAACGGCGGCGGCGAGCAAAAGTATCGCCATCGAACGGTAGAAGGTCACCGACTGATCGCCGATCTGCTCGATCGCCCAACCCGCCGGAAAGCCGTCCCGCAGGTCCTCGAGACGAACGTTGCCCGGTTTGACGCCGGCCAGAACGTACATGAACGAGCCGACGGCTACGGCGATCCCACAAATCAACAGAACCAGATGAACTAACGTGCGCATGCCACTCTCCCCATGATTGGAGTTCGGTAACGCGGTCGTCGCCGAGCCTAGCCGTGTCGAGAGTGTGAAGCCCGGTATCGAAGCGTGCACAATCATCTCCATGCCCGACAACATGCGTCGACTCGAAGAGATCTCGCTGTCCCTGCCGGAGGCAGAGCGTGTCGACATCGAAGCGTGGGATGGTCACCCGACGTTCCGGGTGCGCGGCAAGAACTTCGTGTTCTGCAACCTCGAAGCCACCTCCTTGACAGTCAAGTTGAGCAAGGAGGAATCCGAAGCGGTGGTGGCCACCGAACCAGGCGCAAGCGCTGCCGGCTACGGGCTCGGTCGCCACGGGTGGGTTGCACTCGACATCGGTACCGACGTTTCCGAGGAGAAATGGTCACAGCTCGAGGAGTGGATCTACACCTCGTTCACCCTCGTTGCGCCGAAGCGGCTTGCCCGGATCGTTCTCGATGCGGATGAGGAACGCTCGTAACGGATAGATTCGTCAGTACAGACGCCGACTAGACGAGGAATTGTCATGACGACACCGGAAACTTCACCGGCCACCGCACAGCCGGGCATGCCGCCGTGGGCGAAGAAGGCCATCGGGATCGCAGTGATGGCGGTGGTCCTGGTCATCGCCTACTTCATCCTTGCCGCCTTCCTGCCGCGTTGGTGGGCGCAGCGCATTGCGTCGCTGGCGAACGGTAGCTTCAGCGCCGGTATTGCGTGGGGACTACTGTTCGGTCTCGTCTGCACACTCGTCCCGCTGATCTTCTTCCGGGCGGTTTGGCAGGTGCGCAAGCGCAAGCATGCTCGAATCATGCAGATCACGGCTCTCGCGTTGGGTGTCATCTTCGCGCTGCCGAATCTGCTCTCTCTGACAGTTGTTCTCGGCAACAACAACGCAGCGCATGCGGGCGAGCGGATCCTCGACGTCGACGGTCCCGGATTCCGCGGAGCCTCCGTTGTCGGTGCAGTCCTCGGCGTCGCGTTGTTCCTGGGTCTCGTTGCGCTCGGCTACCTGTACAAGAAGCGTGGCAAGGATCTCGACAAGATGCGCGGTGAACTCAAGCAGCACGAGCCGCAGAGCAAGGGCGAGGCACCGGCTCCCGAAATCTGAGTCAGCTCTTCGATCGAGTACTCAGGCCGACACCGACTCCGACGGTTCCCGCCGCCACCAATCCGGCGAGCGGGACCGCCCAGTGTCCGGCAAACGTGCAGGCGAGAACCAGGATTGCGCTCACCGGTAGAACGGCCTGCTCGATCCTGTCGCGCTTGAAGTGCCGTGAGTGCATGAGCCACACGAAGATCAAGAACATCGCGGCTGGGATCGTGACCGCAGCAGATGCTGCGAATGTTGAAATGTGCGCTTCGCCGACTGCTTCCTCGACGGCTACTTCGATCCCGGCGCCGATGGCCGCAGCGGACCCGAATACGAAGCAGTGTCCGTACCCCCACAACAGGACAGCGCGATTGCCCTGGTCTGCGAGGTACTCGTGGATCGGGACGGCGAAGTAGATCCACAACGCGGAGAACACGATCAGAACTCCGCCGACGGCAATGGGGATCAGTAGATCGGCGGCGTCGAAGTCACGAATGCCGGATTGGACCGCGATGGTGGCGGCAGCAATGGTTTCGCCGAGCATGATGATGGTGAAGAGGCCGTAGCGTTCGGCGATGTGATGCGGGTGCCACGGCGTCTGGTGGTTGCGTTCGGCGATTGCCGGCACCGCGAGTTCGGCAATCATCAGAACGAAGAAGCCGGGTATCCACGCCGACGCCGGCATCAGAAGCAGCACGATCCAGCCCGCCTGAACGATCACGAGTCCGGCGGCGTACTGCAGCGCTGTGGTTCGCGCCGCACCGGTTTCACCGCTCGCGGCTCGAAGCCATTGGCACGTCAGTGCTATCCGCATGATGAGGTAGCCGACGATAGCTGTCGTGCGGTCGGTTCCGTCGAAAGCGTCGGGGATTCCGGCGGCAAAGACGAGAACGCCACAGATCTGTACGAAGGTCGCGATCCGGTAGGGGACGTCGTCCGTGTCGTAGGCAGAGGCGAACCAGGTGAAGTTCACCCACGCCCACCACAGCGCGAAGAAGACGAACATGTAACCGGCGATGCCGTCGGCGTAGTGGCCTTCGGCAACGGCATGCACCAGTTGAACTCCGGCTTGCGCAGCTGCCACCACAAAACACAGGTCGAAGAACAGTTCGAGTGGCGTCGACGCTCGATGGTCCTCGTCGCGGCTGCGTGCGCGCATCCGGATGATCGGCATAACGGCCCGGCCGTGGCCCGCGCCTGTACTGGTGTGTTCTGTCATCGTCCCCACCTTGCTCCGACGTGAAGTGCAGGAGCGCAGTCTAGGGCGAATTCCGCCGGGTCGACGAATGAGACATTTCGCCCCTCACCACACGAGAACGGGTTTGATGACGCGCCCCGACGCTTGATCTTCGACGGCTTTGTCGATGTCGGAGAAGGCGTAGCGCGTCACCAAGCGGTCGATCGGAAACCGGCCACCAGTGAAGAGTTCGACGAGTTCGGGGATGAATGTCGCGACTTCCGATTCACCTTCGATGCATCCTCGAATTGCCTTTCCGCTCAGCATGATGTCGGCCATGTTCACCTCGACTGTCGACGCTCCGAGCCCGACCACCGCCAGTGTTCCCCGCGCACGAAGTGATGCGACGGCTTGTTTGATCACGGCGCCGATGCCGGTGGTGTCGAGGGAATGCGTCGAGCCACCGTCGGTGGCGGCGCGAACCGCTTCCATCGCGTCTTCGGTGGTCGGGTCGACGGTGATGGCGCCGTATTCCTCGGCGAGGCTTCGTCGATGTGCAACGGGGTCCACGGCAACCAGGGTGGAAACCCCGGTAGCCCGTGCTGCCAGCAGCGCCGCGAATCCGACGCTTCCGGCTCCGAAAACGACAAACGTCGAGTCGGGCTCGGGGCGAAGCAGATTCAGGACCGCACCGGCGCCGGTTTGGAACCCGCAGCCGAGCGGAGCCGTGACGGTCAGATCCACCGCAGGATCGACGACAACGGTGTTGTCGGCAGAGGCGATGACGTATTCCGCGAAACTGGACTGACCGAAGAATGCGGACCGTATCGGAGTTCCGTTTCGCCGGATCGGCGTCGAGCCGTCGGTGCGTGCGCCAGAGCTGTTGAGCCTGTGGGAGCTTTCGCAATATGCCCGATGACCGCTGAGGCACTGCCTGCACGCACCGCAACTGCGGTAGCTCAGCAACACGTGATCACCGGGTGAAATGCTGTCGATCGACGAGCCGACGGCCTCGACCACCCCCGCCCCTTCGTGCCCGAACACACAGGGGCCGAGGCTTTCCGGGAGCACCGACTTCGTGAACAGATCTGTGTGGCACAGACCTGTTGCGACGATGCGAACAAGGATCTCGTCTGCACGGGGTTCGTCGATCTCGACGGTGTCGAGTATGAAGGGGGAGTGCGGTCCGTGCGAGAGCGCCGCTGTCATCTGCATTGCAGACGTCGAATTCTGTTCGGCGCGAATCACGCTCGCTCGAGTAGGAAGTAGTAGTGCTGCCCGCCGTCGAGAACCAATGCCGACTTTCCGTTCATGATGCCCATGAGTGTCGAGTCGTCGACCTTCTTGAAGTGGTCGAAGATCGGCGCGCCGTCGTAGACCATCGTCGCCGTGACTTCGCCGCGAAACTCGATGTTCCACAGGCTTGCTTCGCCATTGCCGCCCTTGACGTCGGAATAGAGGTTTCCGTCCTCGTCGCGACAGATCAACGGCTTAGCGTCTTCGACCGAGTTGAACGTCTTGCCGTACCAACGGCTCGCGAACAGCTTTTCGTGCAGCCGGTGACCGGTGGCGAAGTCGTCACCCTTCCATTCACCGAGTATGTCCGCGGCGGCGACGGTATCCAGCGCCGCCCACACGTCGTCGAGTTCTTCTGGCGACACACCACTTTCCGCTGCACGGAGCCGGGCGAAAGCGGTTTGGGCTTCGTCGAGATTCATGTCTCTCCTTGCATCGGCGGGTAGGCCGCATGTCAGTTCGCGAACCAAATTGTTCGTCAACTTTGCACGCTACGCCGAACCGGATGGTTCGGCAACGGTCGATTCGTTCTAGGCTGTGAACATGCGCTCAGCAGGGGAAGCCACGAGGGACCGCATTCTGGCGGCCGCAAAGGACGAATTTGCCACGTACGGTCTGGCCGGCGCGCGGATCAATCGAATCGCCGCGCAAGCGCGTGCCAGCAAAGACCGTCTCTATGCTTACTTCGCAAGCAAGGAAGAGTTGTTCGCTGCCGTCACTGAACAGTGGACGTCCGAAACCACAGCGGAGACAGCGCTTCGAGGTGATGACCTGCCGGGCTATGCAGGTCGGCTTTTCGACAACTACGTCGCCCATCCCGAGAACGCTCGATTGCAGCAGTGGGCGGATCTCGAAGCGCCGGATGTCATGAGCGAGGACGACATACGAAGCAAGACCTTCCGGCCGAAAATTGCGGAGATTCGCAAGGGACAGCTCGAGGGGCACATTGATCCGGAGTGGAATCCCACGGAATTGATTCTGTTGATCACGGACATCGCCCGGATGTTTGCGCTCAAGTCGTCCCGTACCGTCGCTCGACGTCGCGAGGCTGCGGTGGAGGCGGTTCGTCGATTGACTGCTGTGCCCTGACTCGGAGAATTACGGATCTCAATGCTGCTCCGCTAGGCGTGACGTGGAACTATTGATCCACAAATCTACCTAAAAGGGGCACATTGATGAGTGGTCGTTCCGGAGCACACGAGTTGCCGATAGGCGGAACCGATACTCCCGGTGATCGTTTCGGTCATCTGATCGAGCGTCGTGACGACGCAGATTTCCCGTTCTACAACGATGTTCCCGCTGCGCTCTCGGTGAAGCAATGGTTGACAGTGTGGGCATCCGTCGTCGTCGGATTTGCTGCATTGGTGCTCATCCCGCAGCCCGACAACATTGTGGCCCTGATTCCACGAATTCTGTTCGTGACGGTTCCGTTGGCTGTGCTGGCCATGGTGACAAGAGATCATTGGCGCGCCCTGTTTCGCAAAGTCAGTGGCCACGATGTGTTGGTGATGATCGGTTTTGCCGTCCTCAACCTCATTCTGACGGTGGTATTGGCTTTGATCGTCAAGTCGGTTTTCGGGGTATCGGCCAACGACGTCATCGAGGATGTCGGCGACGCCGGCGCTGTGGACACCGTTGCCTTTTACGTAGGGACACTGTTCCAACTTGTCGGTGAAGAAGTCTTCACGATCATCCCGTTCCTCGCCGTGATGTACTTCCTGTTCGCCAAGGCAAAGCTTTCGCGCAAGAACGCGATTCTCTTGGCCTGGCTGATCAGTTCCCTGTGGTTTGCGGCAGCACACCTTCCGACATACGACTGGAATTTCGCGCAAGCCTTCATCATTATCGGTGGGGCTCGAATTATCCTGACGCTTGCCTACATTCGCACGAAGAATCTGTGGGTCTCCTCAGGTGCGCACATCATCAACGACTGGACGCTTTTCACGCAGGCACTGGTGGCCAACGCGGCGTTCCTCGCCCTCTGAACCGAGAAACGCCGCATTGGACAGTGGTCGGCTGTCGGTCAGAGCTTGACCGACGGCTGACCACTCCTGATTCGGCTTACCTCGGATCGAGCGAATTCGACTCGACCGCTTTCTGTTCCGCGGCCTTCGGCCAGCGCATCGGCAAGATCCGCGGCGGCCTCGAGCACGTACCCGTTGCGCTTGCGGTCGGCATGGTTTCCCGCTGACTTCCGGAAAGCCTTGCGTGCCTTACGGTCGCCGCACACTGCCGTCAGTTCATCACCGGTGATGACGCCGCGCTCGACCTCCGGGGCGAGAACCTCACGGAGGAACTGGCGCTCACGCGGAACCGTCATTCGAAACACGCGGACCACGAGGATCAATGCGGCAGCGATCATAATGACGAAGAGCAGAAAGAGGAGTGCATTCTTGCCCTGTGCCAAGGCGCCGGCGGAATCCCACAGGCCGTGGAGAAGCATCGCGGATGCCATCAAGGCGAGACCACGCCCAACACGCCGTGGTTCGGCCGGACGCCCAAGGAGGTAGACCAGTCCGGTGCAGAAGATCGCACTGTAGAGAGTATGTGCTGCCACTCCGAAGACCATGCGGAGGACGATCGTCGACATTTCGGCGCCGACCGGATTTGCTCCGAACTGCGAGGCAGCCGAGTTCAACGCGTAGAGAATGTCTTCGAAGATCTGGAAGCCGAGCCCGATGAAGGCGCCGAGAATGAAGCCGTCGAACGCGGTGCGCACCAAGCGAGATGCCAGCGAGATGAGCAGGAGCAATCCGACGCCCTTGGCGATTTCCTCGGTGAACGGCGCTGTCAATCCTGCGCCCCAATCCGACGCCCATGCCTGTCCGAACGTTTTGGCGTACAGGGCAAGTATCGCGTCGTTGGCGTTCGCTGCCATCACCCACGTAGCCGCGAAACTGCCCCAGAAGAACGCCACCACGATCAGTTTGACGGGCTGGCGTGCGTACCGGTCGATGTGGTGGGTGAACCACCAGAAGACCGCGCCGTACACGCCGAAGAGCGCGATGGACAATGCTATGGCGTCGCCGTAGGCGGGTGCGGAGGCCGAGAGCATGGAGAAGAGCTTGAAGGCGCCGCTCACCACCAACAGCAGGTACACCCAGAAGGCTGCGTTGCGTGGTTGATAGAAAGCGAAAGACCGCCCCCAGCCCGAGTTTTCGATAGCTTCCGCTCGAATGGTGATCAGATCGTCGGTCGTCTGTACTACGGGAGCGGTCATCACTTGCCCTCTCCGGTTCGGTGGCCGATGCTCACTATCATGTGAGCGATGTCGTCGGTGATCGTCGGAGCCACGTCGCTCGGACCGGTGGACACCACTTCGATGCCCTTACCGTCGACGACAAATGCGGCGATCACGCCGTCTGTGGTCGAATTCGAGTAGCTGGTCAGTACTCCGCGGATGCCGCTTTCCGTAGTGATTGCGGAGGCATCGTCGCTCACCCGTAGTGACTTCTCGGTAGCGAGGGCATCGGAAGTCTTCTTGATCTGTTCGAGGAGGGCGTTTGCGTCGCCGGTGAAAGACGCTGTGTATACGGTGAACATCGCACCTCCGTTCACGAGGGTGGCGCGAGGAGGGAACGAACCGGTCACCGGTGCATCAGCCTCCCGGACGCCGTCGGTGATTCCCCACCCCGGAGCGGGAACGAAGGTGACGCCGTACTGGAGTTCCATGACGTCGCCCGCGACGACGGGGTCGTCGTAGGAGACGGCGTCGTTGATCTGCGGAATGACGATGCTCATCACGATTGCGACAGCCAATACGATGGCGGCCGGAAGGATGGTCGTGCGGTCGAGACCGAACCACCGCCGATCAACCGGGACCCAGCGGTCGTCGGGTTCGTATCGGGTAGGCGTCGGACCTTCCCGTTCCGTGACGTTGGTCTGCGTCATCAATGCCTCGGCTTCTGTGGGTATCTGGGTTGAAGAGTTCGCGCACAACAGTTTCCGATGCCTGTTCACCGGAGAGTGCCGGCAGGCCCCGAGAATCCGAGGAGTGAGCTTGTCTGTGAAGAAATTATCAAACCGGATGTTTCGGACTGCGGACGAAACGCGTTGTTTCCATCGGGACTTGCAATAGGTGCAGCTCGATCGTCGCGTGAGGCGGCGGTCTGGATTTACGGATTTCTCAGTAACGGTGCGTACGTTGGGCGTCGGCTCGTTGACGCCCTCGGGATGTTGACGTGCCGCCAAAACTTTTGTTGTCGACTGTTCAGATGCTGGTGAGCAAAAGGATCGCGGCCGGCCACCCTGGCTGAATATCGTCGACACCGAGCGTGTTCCTTCGGTGCGCGCACCTGTTCAGCATCTGGAGTGGACCCGTGTCGAAGTGGCAGTACGCAAGATCTCGAAGAAGATGGCGATGGTCGTTGTGGCGGCATTCGCCCTGACAGTGGGGTCGGCGCAAGTCGGAACCGCCCGCGCGGACACGCCGGTCAGGGTGAGCGTGGCCGGCCATGTAGTGAGCGCTGGGCATTTCGAGCAGGTGCGGCGCCCCAACCGGTGCACGAAGGCCGCACCGGGGAAGCCGAAACCGAGCGAGCAGAAGTCCACGAATCGCAGTGGGCGTCGAGGTGGTGGGGGATGCTTCTGACCTCGTCGGCTGCATTCGAAGGTTCCGTCCTGCAAATCTGAAACACGTTCTAGTATCGGGTCATGGACGTGACTTATGAGGGGACCGAACGGGAAGTCGCTACCGACAAGGGCACCTTGCGCTATCACGAGGCAGGTGAGGGTCCGCCGTTGATCCTGTTGCACGGCTCGGGGATCGGCGTGAGTGGTTGGCGGAATTACCGGGGGAACCTCGCGGTGTTCGCGAAGCATTTCCACTGCTACATCCTGGAGTTCCCGGGGTTCGGCGTGAGCGATCTCGTCGACGGTCATCCGGTTCTCACGGCAGCTTCGTCGGTGAACCGATTCATGGACGCGCTGGGAATCGAATCGGCTGCGATGATCGGCAATTCGATGGGTGGGGTAGTCGGCGTCAACGTCGCAATGAGGTTTCCCGATCGCGTCCGCAAGTTGGTCACCATCGGTGGCATCGGTCCGAACATTTTCAGTCAGAACCCGAGTGAAGGCACGCGACTCCTGCAGGACTTCGCCGACGGTCCCAGTCGCGAGAAGTTGGTTCGCTGGCTCGAGTGCATGGTCTACGACAAATCCGTGATCACCGAGGAGCGGATCGAGGAGCGGTGGGAAACGGCCAACGACCCGGCCTCGAACCAGGCATTGTCGGCGATGTACGGGTCCAAAGCCTTTGCCGCTCAGCAGCAGATGATGGCCAACTCGGACGCACCGCCCTACTGGTCGATGATGCACAAGGTGCAGTGCCCGACCTTGTTGACGTGGGGGCTCGATGATCGGCAGTGCCCACCGGACATGCCGATGATTCCGATGCGACTGATTCCGAACGCAGAACTGCACGTCTTCCCGAACTGCGGGCACTGGGTGATGATCGAAGCCAAGCAGGCATTCGAGCGGGTGACCCTCGAGTTTCTGCTTCGATGACTTGCTGATGCATTCATGTAGCTCGAATGCACAAGACCCGGCGCCTCCGAATGAGGTGCCGGGTCTGCGTTTGTGCCCCCAGTAGGACTCGAACCTACGACCTGCGGATTAAAAGTCCGTAGCTCTACCAACTGAGCTATAGGGGCGCGGCGCAGAGTCTAACGGGACCGCAGGGTTCGTGAAAACACCACCCCCACCAGAAGTGCAATTCCGATGATGGCGATGGTCCCACCGGTGCGATGCAGACCCGCGTCGTCGATGGTTCCGCGCATGGTCAGCTCGATGACGACGGCAGCAAGATTGGCGCCGATGTACTGGATTGTTCGGTACAGGCCGATCGCCGTTCCGACATCTGCAGAGGTGGTCACCGAGTTGATCAGGTTCTGGTTTCCCATGTTGTTGAAGCCGTTGGGAATGCCCAGGATCGCCGCAATCAGTAGGAGCGCCACCAGTGGCGTCGAGCTCGATTCGACAAAGGCGATCAGAACCCCGCCCACCGCCAAGGCGGCGGTGCCGATCAGCAGGGTGGTCCGTGCGCCGAATTTCCCGTACACCCTCGATGCGGACATGGTCGCGAAGATCCCGACCGCAGCGACAGGGAGCATGAAGAGTCCGGCGCTGATCGGTGACATTCCTCGGGCCACCTGCAGCCACTGGGGGAGTCCGAAGAAAATGCAGTAGAACGCCGTGTAGGTCAGAAGGGTCCGGCCGAGAGTCATGCTCAACGCTCGGTTTCGCGCGACAGCTCGGACGTCGATGAACGCCGAGGTGGTTCGCCGTTCCCACCAGACGAACAGGAACGCGAATAGAGCCGTCGACGGGACGAGGTACCACTTCGCTTGCTCGGCAAGAGAGAGGAGAAAGAGCATCGTAGATGTCGTCAGTGCCAGGAACAGGGCGATGCCGAGTGGGTCGAGAGACTTGAACAGAGCAGCGGCACCGGCCCGGTCGGGCAGGGCGGAGTCGCTCGGAGCGGCGAAGAGGACCCATATTGCAGTAACTACGACAAGTGGGAGGTTCACCCACATGATCGACTGCCAACCGAGTGTGCCGACCAGCAACCCACCGAGGGTAGGCCCCAGTGCGACTACCGATTGTGCACAAATGGTGAGTGTTGCGATGGCTGAACGGGTTTGAGCCCGGTGGCGATCGGCATATTCACGGATGACGGTCATTGCATTCGGATACTGTGTCGCGGTGCCGATTCCGAGCAGGATTCGTGCGGCGATCAGCCAACCCAGTGACGGAGCGAGCGAGCCGAGGATCGATCCAGCAGCGATCAGGCCCAACCCGGCGAGGTAGACGCGTTTGGCTCCGAGAATAGATCCGAGTCGCCCGGCAGCCGGGGCCGTGACAGCAGTCGCGATGTAGAGGGCCGAGATCACCCAGGCCGTGCCGGAACTCGAACCGAAGTAGGTGGCGATCGGGACGATTGCCACCGCAATCATCGACGAGTTCAGTGCCTGAAGAACGGTTCCCGAACCGAGAGCAAGACTCAGTTTCAGCGGAACGGAGGTTTGGGGTGTCGACGTTACGGCGACGGCGGTCACGGGTTCATCAGTGACTCCTCTGATGCGGATGCGGATGCTGGGGTCACGTCCTGGCCGAGTTTGCGCAGGATGCGGCCGGCGATCAGCAGCAAGTCGCGCTCGGCTTCGGTGCACTCGGCTTCGATGACCTCGGCCAGCCACGCTGTGCGTTTCGTTCGGTCTTCGTGCAGGGTCGATGTCCCGAGTTCGGTCATCGTGACCAGGACCGCGCGACCGTCCGATGGATCCGAACTGCGTGTCACCATCCCCTGCTCTTCGAGTGCGGTCACCGTCTTTGCGATGGACTGCGGCGTGACTCGCTCGAACTGCGCCAACGCTTTCGCGGTCGACGGACCTTGTCGATCTAGGTGGCCGAGGGCCTGGATTTGGCTTGGCGTGAGTTTGTGGTCGTTGCGTTTGGTGCGGAGCCGCCGGACGAAGGCGCCCAGATCATCCCAAAGTACGTCGATGTCGTCTCTGGTTTCGCTGCGATCCTTACCTACGTTCATTTAGACAGTCTAACTGTGTTATTTCAATGCTTCCAGTGCTGTTTTGTCGAAAAATAGGGAATAAACAATCGCTTTGGTTGTTTAAAACACTGGGACTGTTACGCCTTGGTCGGCAAAAGTGATTTCGCCCGAATGGTCGGATTGTCGACGTCCCAGGCAATAAAAAGCTCGGATGCGCACCCCCTGTGCCGCACCCGAGCGGCCAAAACCATACCACTTGGTGTCCTTTGGGCATAAAGTCGGTTGTTGTCCCCTGGACAGCCGATTGCGACTAGTACTTTTGGCGGGTATCGCTCTAGTCCTTACGTAGGGTGTGTTGGAGGGGATACTGTGAAGTTTCGGGGGGATGACAGGCGCCGATCACGGCGATTCTGCGTACCAACTCTGCGAGAGGCACAACACCGTAAATGGCACGTCAACAAGAGCGTGCGCGGCGTACCCGCGCCGCCCTGGTCGAAGCGGCTGCAGTCGAATTCGCCAAGCGCGGCTATGCAGCTGCGTCGGTGAACACGATCCTCGAGGGCTCCCGCGCCACCAAAGGCGCCATGTATTTTCATTTCCAGTCCAAGGAAGAGCTGGCGCGAGCAGTTCTGACCTCGGCCATCGAAACCTTCACTGGAATCACTGATCGTTGGGCCAAGAGAACAGACCTCGATCCATTCGTCGCATTGCACGGACTCGTGCTCGACATTGCCGAAGTCTTTCGTGCCGAAGTGATCGTGCAGGCGGAATTCCGGTTGATCATCGAGCCCGAGTTCTACAAGGACGTGCAATCGGGTGGTGGGCAGGTCTGGGGTAAGACCGCTTACGAGTTGGCAGTACGTGCCAAGGACGACGGATTGCTGCGAGAAGATGCCGACCCGGTCAAATTCACGCGCGTGCTGGCGGCCGGCCTTGCGGGTCAGCGGTACATGGCAGACCTGATTGCCTCCAGTGGAGAGCTGGGCGAGTGGTTCGAGGAGTCTCTCGAAGTGGTCCTCGAAGCCATGGCGACGCCGCAGTGGTTGGAGACGTTCCATCGTGACGGATGGCCTCAGGTGGAGTTCCCTGACACCGAATAGCGTACTTTTTCGCCCGTGAACAGGCGATTTGTGATTTCCGAATGCCGTGCCATAAGCTATCCAAGCTCCCAACGGAACGCCGTTGGGGTACTAGTTCGGAGAGATCCGGCGGGCCCCCTTCGTCTAGCGGCCTAGGACGCCGCCCTTTCAAGGCGGTAGCGCGGGTTCGAATCCCGTAGGGGGTACGTTTTGCGAAAGCGAAACGATGCAGTATGGTTTGACCCGCACGACACGCTTTGAGATGCACAAATGCCAGACCAGGACAGTGGTTTGGGAGCGGCTCGAAGATGTAGTACGGTTTCACAGCAAGGAAAAAGCAAGGCCCTGTGGCGCAGTTGGTTAGCGCGCCGCCCTGTCACGGCGGAGGTCGCGGGTTCGAGTCCCGTCAGGGTCGCAAAGCGTTGTTCTCAGTCTCTTGATTGAGAACAACGCAATGCGATAGGCATTCGGTTCGGGTGCCGTCCGGCCAGGTAGCTCAGTTGGTACGAGCGTCCGCCTGAAAAGCGGAAGGTCGCCGGTTCGATCCCGGCCCTGGCCACCATGATCTTTTGAGAAAAGGCTCCGACATCATGTGTCTTGACATGATGTCGGAGCCTTTTCTCGTTCAGTGATTGTTTTCCTTCCAGAGGTAACTATTCTCCGACCCGAACCGGCTGGGAATGCTGCAACGGGTAGCTGTAAGCATTGTTCCGGCGCTTACAGCTACCCGTCGCGAAGTCCAAACCTCAATCATGGCGTGGCATGAGAATCCGATGCTGTCAGGGGATGCTCTCATCGAGGAAATTGGTGTAAAACCTTGTAGTTCAGACCCTTTCGGTGAAAGCGCCTACTTGGCCGCGTCTTCATGTCCGTCCGCATCCACCGCTGAGCGATATGTAAGGCATGCCCCTCATCGGTCTGCCCACAATGGTCTCTGAGTTGTGATGACAGAACGGTGCGAACCGCCGGGAAGCTCGGCACTTCGAATCCTGGCGACGTATCGATCGACCGCTCTGGAAATCGGTGACGTGGTAGGAATCTTCACCGTCTCAGGACAGGGCGCGACCCGACGTTTTCTGTCCCAAAACCACCACAACAGCGATCGCGGTGGCCAGTAATGCGACGAGGCCGAGGAAGATCTGCGCAAAACTGACCCCAGCCGCGGACAGGTAACCGATTATGATTGGTGTGACGATGGCACCTATTCGCCCGACTGCGGACGCCGCGCCCATGCCCGTCACGCGGATCGAAGTCGGGTAGAGCTCGGCGGTGTAGGTGTAGTAGACGGCAGCGACTCCGTTCAAGAATGCGGCGAGCAACGCTGCACCGATAAGCAGCATCACTTCGCTGTCGGACAACGCCACCAGCAAGGCGGAGCCGGTTGCACCTAACACGTAACCGGCGATCAACCATTTGCGTTCCAGCCGATCGATGAGCAATTGCGCGACGAAGTAGCCGGGGATCTGCGCGATCCCGACCACCAAGGTGAACAGGAACGACTTGGTGATTGTGAATCCTTTGTCCGTCACAAGCAGCGTTGGCAGCCAGGTGGAGAATCCGTAGTGGGCGCCCGTCAGAGCGAACCACAACAGCCACAACATCAGCGTCGTGCGTGCCAATGGCCCGGCCCACAATTTCGTCAACGGCGCAAACACGCCCCCGGCACTGACGTTGGACTGCGGTGGTGCACTCGTCTGGGTCGGCGCGGTTTCAGTGAGAGCCTCGGGATCGACCTCACATTTTCGTTCGAAATCCTCGATTATCGCGGTGGCTTCGGCGACCCGCCCACGTGAGAGGAGGTACCTGGGTGACTCGGGCATGCTGCGCCGCCACCAGAGAAGCAAGACTACGGGCAGTGCTGCGATCACTGCCGCGATCCGCCAACCGGTTTCGGGGTGGGGTGCGATCACCACTGGCGCCAGTATTCCCGCCAATATGTACCCGAGCGCAAGGAAACTGATGGTGCGGGCGACGAATCGGCCACGGACGCGAGCCGGCAGAAACTCGGAGATATACGGCGCGATCAAGGTGGCCTCAGCGCCGAGTCCCACGCCGGCGAGCATCCGCCAGACAAACAGTTCGGGAACCGTCGTCGAAGTCCCTATCAAGAGACTGCAAAAACAGAACACCAGGAGCGCGGTGAGCATCATTCGCCGACGGCCGAAGCGGTCCGCCAAAACGCCGGCCACCAGAGCGCCCACCAGGTAGCCGGCGAAAATCGACGACAGCAGCCATCCCGCCGTGCTTTTCGGAATGTGCCAAATCACGATCAGCGCTGAAAGCGCATATGACATGAACGCGCCGTCGAAAGCATCGAAAGTGTAGCCGAGTCCACCCATCACCATCAGCTTGCGATGAGGGCGCCCGGGCTTGAGTCGATCGAGGCGGAGCAGCAAATCGTCCTCATTCGAGACTGCGTGTGTAACGGGTAATTCGGTCAAAATTCCTCCAATCGACGGGAATATCGTCGGCAACGCTAGCTGCATGGAGTGTCTTCTGCAATACTTGTTGCATGAAAAGTATGAGTTTGCTCACGGTTGAGATGAGGTCTGACCTGCCTCGGCAAGAGTGGGCGTTTCCGACTCGTGCGTGGCCGGATTCGTCCGTTCAGATGAATTTCCGGTCACCGGGAGCGTGCTGCGCGTCACTCCGCCAAGAACTTCACTATTAGCTGGTTGCGGCCGATTCCTGGCCGCGTCTACTGGAAGTGAGGTGGAATCTCCGTGTCGAACTCGAGATCTCGGCGTATCGGGAAAGTCGGCCGTGTCGCCGTGGCGCTGCTCGGTGCCGGTGTCCTGTTGGTGGGCTGCGCGAGCAGCAATGACGACAGCGGTACCGACACGACGGCCGCGTCGGGAGACATCGTGACCGGCATGGTCAACGAGCAGTCCGATCCAGGGAGCGCTGTCGCCGGCGGGGCGATGACCTACGGCGTGCAGGTGCTCGTTCCCTCTCTCGACCCGACCAAGACTGCCGCACGCGGCGGTTCCGGCGGTGAGGCCTTCGCTGCTGTGTACGACGTCCTGATGAGTTACGACACTGCGAGCGGCGAGTTCGAGCCCAAGTTGGCTGAATCGCTCGAGACAGCTGACGACGGAGCCATCTGGACGCTGAAACTTCGCGACGGTGTGAAGTTCAGCGACGGCACTGCGCTCGATGCCAACGCGGTGATCGCGAGTATTGATCGGTACAACGCAGGTAAGGGCAACGGCGCAGAACTGTGGCTGGCATCGGTCGCCTCGATGAAAGCTTCGGATGCCACTACCGTGGTCTTCAATCTGAGTACGCCCTGGATGCGTTTTCCGTCGATGCTGGCCCTCGGCCACGGAATGATCGTCGCTCCCAGTTCGCAGCAAGGTGACAAGTTCGCCGCGGTTGGTGCCGGACCGTTCACCGAAGGCGTGTTCAGCCCGGGCGTCGAGCGAATCTTCAAGGCCAACCCCGCCTACTACGGTGGTGCTCCCAAGCTCGAACAGCTTCGGATGGTTGCGCTCAACGGCCCGCAGGCCAATCTCGAATCGCTGAACAGCGGTCAGTTGGACGTTGCCTACATTCGTGGTCTGACGTCGGCGATCAACTCAGCCAAGTCCGCCGGCTATCCCGGTTACATCGACGTACTCAACGCCGGCAGTGCGGAGATCATCAACAACCGTGCGGGCCGTCCGGGTTCGGATGTTCGTGTCCGCCAGGCTATCGGTTATGCACTGGATCCGGAGCTGATCGACCAGCGCGCCGAAAACGGTGAAGGACTCCCGGGTTCGGAGCTGTTCGGCACGACGTCACAGTGGCATGTAGACACCCCGGGGATCGCGTACGACCCCGCCAAGGCCAAGGAGCTTCTGAGCCAGGCCAAGGCCGACGGATACAACGGCACGCTCAACTACATCGTGCTCAGCGAGCCGAAGGACCATGCGATCGGTTTGGCTGTGCAGTCTCTGCTTCAGGCCGTCGGGTTCGAGGTGAACCTCATTCTTGCGAACAATGCCGGCGACATCGTTCAGAACGTCTACGTCAAGAATGATTTCGACCTCGCTCACGCCGGTATCGGTCTGTACGAGTCGATTCCCGATCTCGGTCTGTACTCGACCACCAACAGCACCTCGAAGTCCAACACCGCGGGTTACGCCAACCCCGCTATGGATCAGTTGATCGCTGATCTGCAGCAGACGAAGGACAACGCGTCGGCGCTGGCCGTGATCAGCAAGATCCAGACCTTGTGGAACGAAACGGTTCCGTCGGCTCCGGTCGGTGGATTGGCCGCTTTCTGGGCTTGGCAGAAGAACGTGCATGGTGTGGTTCCGACCGCAACGGGCATCATGTTGTTCGACCAGGCATGGATGGGCGCTGAATAGCCTTACGCGCAACCCGAGAGCCCCGTCCGACGTGAGTCGGGCGGGGTTTTGTCGTGCCCAGCTCGATAGCGTGAACACGCAACCCTTTCGATCATCGTGATTATTTTGAAATATGTTGCTAGTCAAGGTAATTCGAATGATCGAATTTGACTTGCCTGTCGTGGTCGACATAGATTGCATCCACCATCCAGAGTGGCTGAGAGACCTGGCTCGATGATGCCGCAGCAACCCGCTACCTAACCGCAGTGTGGGTGCTACCGCCAGGACCGATGGAGGACACATGACTGTATTTGCCGTGGGTATCGAACTGGACGGCGAGGGTACGCACCCCGCTGCCTGGCGCCGAAGCTCGCACCGCCCGGACCAGCTGCTCACGGGTAAGACCGTGCGCGATCGCGTCTCGGCTGCCGAGAATGCGGGCTTCACGTTCGCGACGTTCGACGATTCCATCCTTCCTCCGAGCGGTGACGTAGTCGGTCGTATCGACGCTGTCTCGAGGGCGGCGTACGTGGCGGCGACGACCAGCACGATCGGGCTGGTCCCCGTCGTCGGGACCACGTACGCCGAACCATTCCATACCTCTTCGCAATTGGCGACGCTCGACTACTCCTCCCGCGGGCGCGGCGGCTGGCTTGCCGTTCCGGTCGAGGACGACGCTGCGGCGAGGGCGTGGGGGAGAGCTCCGGTGGTAACGGAGTCGGCGCGTCGGCAGGAGCAGCGGGATTCGGTTACCGTCGTGACTGATCTCTGGGACTCGTGGGAGGACGACGCCGTCGTCCGTGACTATCTCAGTGGACGGTTCCTCGAGCGTGATCGTTTGCATTACGTCAATTTCGAGGGCGACTCGTTCTCGGTGAAGGGGCCGGCCATCGTTCCGCGGCCGCCGCAAGGCCAGTTGGTGGTCTTCGGCCGCTACGGCGCCATCGAACCACACCAGGCGGATGTTGTTCTCGTGTCAGGTGATTCGGTGGAGGCCATCGCACAGTCGGCTGCCAAGGCGCGCGATGAGGGCGCGTCATTGGTGGTCGCCGAGGTCGATGTGGCTTTCGATACGCCGAATCTGTCTGCGGCGCAGCGACTGACCGAGCTGAACTCGCACGGGAAAGCCGTCGATAGTGGTCGACTGCTCCTGGCTGCAGATCCGGGGGAGGCGGCCGCAGTTCTGAAAGAGTTGGCCGGGCACCTCGACGGTGTTCATTTCCACGCTCTCGTGATCGACGAGGACCTCCCTGTGCTGGCCAAGTTCGTGCTTCCGGGGTTGTCCAAGGCCGGGTTGACGCGGCGCCCCGTTCCGGGCTCGACGCTGAGGGGCAACCTCGGGCTGCAGCGGCCCGCAAATCGATTCGCCCACTCTTCCTGACTTGACTTCGTGCTAAGGATATTTCGGCTATGACTGCATCACGCTCCGCCGTGCCTCGACCCGACGCTCACGTTCACTTCGGCGTCTTCTTCCAAGGGGTCAACCACACCACCATCTGGTCCGATTCCGCCAGTGGATCCCAGATCGACTTCGAGACTTTTCGGCGATTGGTACTCACCGCCGAGCGAGGTCTGTTCGACGCATTCTTCCTCGGTGAGGGCCTGCGGCTTCGTGAACAGAACGGCAAGATTCTCGATCTGGATATCGCCGGCCGCCCGGATGCAATAGCGCAGTTGGCCGCACTCGCCGGTATCACCGACAAGATCGGGTTGGTCGCGACGCAGAACACCACGTACAACGAACCTGCTGACCTTGCTCGTCGACTCTCCGGCCTCGATCTACTTTCCGACGGACGGGCCGGCTGGAATGCGGTGACCACCGACAACGCGTGGACGGGAGAAAACTTCCGTCGCGGTGGTTTCCTCGACCACGCCCTACGCTACGAGCGTGCCGGGCAGTTCATCGAAACTGCGCGGGCACTGTGGGATTCGTGGGCCGACGACGCGATCTCGGTCTCTCGGACGTCCGAGAACTGGTCGAATCCGGGAGCCGTCGGCGAGGTGCACAGGCAGACTTCGCAGTTCGACATCTCCGTGACGCCGACGCTTCCCCGAAGCCGCCAGGGGCATCCGGTCATCTTCCAAGCGGGTGATTCGCCGAGTGGACGCGATTTCGCGGCGACGCATGCCGATGTCATCTTCTCGCGACACGGGACACATTTCGACGGCGCTCTCGACTTCGCCGAGGACATTCGGGCTCGGTTGAGTAAAGCCGGGCGACCCGAAGACGACGTCAAGATCTTGCCGAGCACGCAGATCGTGTTGGCGGAGAACGAGTCCGAGGTGGAGGAGAAGGCTCGGTGGGTCCTCGAAGGTCAGTTCACCGGCCAAACCGCACTCTCTCTCGTCGGTCTGGTGTGGGGTAAGGATCTTTCCGATCGAGACCCGGACGGTCCACTCCCCGAAGAAGATCCGGTTGCTCGCCCGGTCTCGGAGACGCGCGGTTCAGCGCGGGACGGTAGCGACCCCATTGCAATTGCGCGTGAATGGCGCGCTCTCGCGGAGGCAAAGAATCTGTCCCTGCGTCAGGTCGCCATCGAAACTTCGCAGCGTTCGGGTTTTGCGGGCACTCCCGGGCAGGTCGCCGACCAGTTGGTGCATTGGGTGCGCAACGGGGCCTCGGACGGCTTCAACATCTCGCCGTACCTGGTGCCGACCGGACTCGACGAGATCGTCGACTGGTTGATCCCGGAACTGCAGGAGCGTGGGGCGTACCGCACCGAGTACTCCACGTCGACGCTGCGAGAGCACCTGGGGTTGCGACCGCCACTCACGCGTCGGGCTCCCCACGAAGCTGCGGGGTAACGGGTCCTGTCCCACACAGTCACAGCGGCGGCCGAATCCACCAAGCTCGATTCGGCCGTGCGCTGGGAGATCGTCGTCTGCGTAGCGGCGGGTTTCACCACCCTTCTCGATTCGGCGGTGCTCGGAATCGGGGTCCCGTCCATCCGGGCGTCGCTGGGCGCGTCGACCTCCGAGGTGCAGTGGATCCTCGCGAGCTATTCGCTGACTTTCGGCTTGGCCCTGGTGCCGGCGGGCCGACTCGGTGACGTCGTCGGGCGTCGACGCTTGTTCTTGGTCGGGCTCAGCATTTTCGCGGTGATGGGAATCCTCGGAGCGTGTGCGTCGGACCCGTCGATGATCGTTTTGGCTCGGCTGGGACAGGGGATCGGTGCAGGCACCATCAGTTCGCAAGTGCTTGGCATCATCACTGACCGGGTGTCCGGAAAGGCGCGGGCGAAGGCGTTGGGCGCGTACAGCACCGCGGGTGGTCTGGCCGGCGTTTCCGGACCGATCCTCGGTGGTGTTCTGCTGAAGTATTCCGATCCTGACTTCGGGTGGCGGCTGCTCCTGATCCTCAACGTGCCGTTTGCCGTGGTCACACTGCTTCTGGCGTTTCGCTTTCTGCGCCGTGATCGAACCACCCGATCCGGCGCGTCGATAGATCCGGTGGGGTTGTGCCTGCTGGCGGCTACGACCGGGCTCCTGTTGTGGCCCATCGTGACCCGAACGAGTGTCACGGTGGCCGCGGCTTTCCTGATCGGTGCTTTCGGCGCTGCTGTCGCCTTCTGGTTCTGGGAACGTCGGTATGCCGTCCGCGGAGGTACGCCCGTGCTACTTCCGTCGTTGATCGCCTCGCGGGGATTTCGACTCGGTACGACGGTTGCGCTTTTCTGGTTCGGATCCATCCTCGCCGTCAACGCGGTACTCAGCCTCTATCTGATCGAAGGGTTGGGCTTTGCCCCGCTGAGTGCGGCGTTGATCATGACCGGTAGCTCACTCGCGATGGCATTGACGTCGGCCTTCGGGTGGCGGCTGGTTGCCAGGTTCGGCCGAGGTGCGGTCGTTGTTGCGATAGTCGGGGAGATCCTTGTCATCCTCGGGTACATCGCAGCGGTCAATCTGATTCCGCGGGAACATCTGATCCCGGTGCTGGTGGTCCTGGCGGTGTTGTCGGGAGTTGCCAGCGGTTTGGTCGACGCGCCCAATCGGGTGCTGACTCTCGAATATGCACCGCCGGGCGCGAACGGTGTTGCGGCGGGTTTCCTTCAACTGTCTCAGCGCCTGTCAGCGACCATCTCGCTGGCCGCGGTATCGGGGTTGTATCTCGGTGTACTCGGATCGTCGCCCGACGGATACGGACGTGCGTTCGGGATCGCGCTTGCCGTCTGCGTGGTCATGTTGACGCTCTCGTTGGCGGGAGCGGTGGCAGACCGACGCCGGCGAAGGACGTGACCTGGTATTTCGTGGGTCTACATGGACCTCGGGAGGCCGAGCCCGTGTGACTCATGGGACTTGTGTTACCCATGGGTTAGGAGTCGTGGGACGATACTTGTGTGGTGACCGGTCGCAGTGAAGACAAGCCCAACGGTCGCGGGAGTGGAGAGCCAGTTAACTCACCCCGCGGATCGTCGGACAAACGTGACCGCACATCGACGCCCTTTCGCGCTCGAACGGCGATGTGGACGAATCGGCCACTGTTCGATTTCCACATGATCGTCGGTCTGGTCGTGCTGATCGTCGCATTCGGACTACTGATGGTGCTCTCGTCTTCGGGCGTCGAGTCCTACGTTCTGTCCGGGACGTCGTACGCCAGATTCTGGCCGCAGTGCATGTTCGCAGCGATCGGTCTCGTGATGTTCGTGGCGGTCGTGCGCTTACCGACCGAAACGATGCGCAGAGCTTCGCCGTGGCTGCTGATCCTGTGTCTTGTTCTGCTTGTCCTGGTGCTGATTCCAGGTATCGGTTCCGAACAGATGGGTGCTCGCAGCTGGTTCGTGATCGCGGGCATTTCATTCCAGCCTTCGGAGCTGGCCAAACTTGCTCTGGCGATCTGGTCGGCTGCGACAGTTGCGTCGTTCATGAACGCACGGATGGATGTCAACCGCGCATTGCCGGTGATCGGCGGTACGACGCTGCTCGTTCTGGTCCTGGTGGTGTTGGAGAAGGACCTCGGAACCACCATCACGATCGGCATCATCTTCATGTCGGTGCTGTGGTTCGGACTGTTCCGGATGAAGACGTTCATCAGCCTCACACTCGGTTCTGCCGTCGCGTTTCTCGTGCTCGGGCTTACTGCTGGTTACCGATCGGATCGCATCAAGGCATTCCTGAATCCCGACCTCGACCCGCAGGGGTTGAACTTCCAGAGCACTCAGGCCAAGTACGCATTGGCCAACGGCGGCATTTTCGGTCGCGGTCTAGGACAGTCCGACGCCAAATGGAGTTACCTGCCGCAGGCACACAACGACTTCATTTTTGCCGTGATCGGTGAAGAGTTGGGTTTGGTCGGCGCCCTGATTGTCGTAGCTCTCTTTGCGGCGGTACTGATCGTCGGATTGCGGATCGCCAAGCGGTCCACCGATCCGTTCCTCAAAGTCATGACGGCTACGGCAACGACGTTGATCGTCGTCCAGGCGTTCATCAACATTGCTTACGTGGTGGGCCTGATTCCGGTGACCGGTCTGCAATTGCCGCTCATCTCGGCGGGCGGAACGTCGATGATCACCACCCTGCTGATGTTCGGGCTGATCGCTCATGCAGCCTTCCGTGAACCGGAGGCGGTCGCCTCGTCCGAGAGCAGCGGTCGCGGCTGGATCCCGCTGGTCTTCGGCAAGCCTCGGTTCGGCATTGCCAAGAAACCACAGCCTGATCGACGTAGGCCGCCCGCTCGCCGCGCCCAACCTGCTCCAACTGGGCAACGCAGACCGGAACGACGCGCGCCGCAACCCGACAGGCGCCGGGCTCCAGCTCCGGGCCGACGCGCACCGTCGCGTGACTGGTCGGAAGATCCACGCAGACGCGGCCGCTCCGATCGACCCCGGCGCGCTTCCTGATCTGGGCCAGTTCCACTGGCGGGCAATTCGGAAGCGGGCAGTCATCCACCCGACAATTGCGGTGGGCGACTACATTGGGAGTCGGCAAAACGACGTCTAATAAGGGTTGTGGACATGGCAGGTGGCGACAAGGCAGACCAGTCGGTGGTCGAACGTAGCTCGGTGACCGGACGTCGTACGACGCCGTCGCAGCGAGCACGTTTTCGCCGGATTGTCGACGCCGCAATGGAATCCGCCTCCGAAGGCGGCTACGACGCGGTGCAGATGCGATCGGTCGCCGATCGCGCCGGCGTCGCGATCGGCACTGTTTACCGGTATTTCCCGTCCAAGAACCACATGCTCGTTGTCGCATTGTTGTGGATGTTCGAGGGTTTGCGTGACAGATTCCAGGACTTTGTAATCCCGGGTGAGACTCCGTCGGACCGGATTCTGTTTGTGCTGCGCAAGAATACGGAGGTCCTCGAGACCGATCACCTCCGTTACGAAGCGTTGGTTCGGGCGTACATGTTCGCGGACGCGTCGGCGACTCCGGAACTCAATGCGCTCGGTGGGGTCGTGACCGAGATGTTCGCGAAGGCGATCGGCGTCGAGGAAGTCTCGCAACAGCAGATGGACGCGGTGAAGGTCATCGACGACGTCTGGATGTCGAGTCTCGTCTCGTGGGTTGCCGGCCGGATGACGACGGACGAAGTGATGGCGCATCTCGAACTTGCAGTGCGCCTGGTCTTTCGCAAGTTGGGCGGATAGTCCTCACACGGTGTAGCCGCCGTCGACGTTGAGCTTCTGGCCGCTGATGAATCCGGCGGCATCGCTTGCGAGAAAACATACGGCTTCAGCGATGTCGGTTGCCGATCCGAAGCGCTTCAACGGGATTCGGCTCATGGTCACGTCGAGTGCGCTCTGATCGAGTTCGGCCGAGTTGATCAGCCGCTCGGCCATTCCGTCGGTCAACATGCCGGGGCCCACGGAGTTGAACCGGACGCCGTAGCGCCCTTCTTCTGCGGCGAATCCGCGAACAAGTTGTTCGACAGCCCCTTTGGTACCTGCGGAGAGCCCGTCGCGCACGGGAAAACGATCCGTTGCCGCGGTCGTCACTGCTACCACCGAACCTGAAGATGCACGCAGCGAAGGCAGAGCGGTGTGAACGAGGGTGAAGAACGCTGCGGCTTCCTGGTTCAGTTGTTCGGTGAAGAACGCCGGCGTCACGCGTGAGAGGTGCGTCATCGGGACGTGCGGTCCGGCAGCGTGGACCAGCGTCGTCAATCCGCCCAGATCACTGACCGCGTCGCTCACGGCGGCGCTGATCGACAACTCGTCGGTGAGGTCGAGAGGGTACGAGTGGGCGCGCACTCCATGGGTTCGAATCTGCGCGCTCAGTTTCTCGGCGGCGTCCTTGTTGTTTCGGTAGGTGAAGGCGACGTCGTGTCCGCGTTCGGCGAGGGCCAAGGCGATCGCCGACCCGATTCCGCCGGTTCCGCCGCTGACAAAAGCGGTGCGTGCTGCGCTCACAGTGCCTCCAGTGGTATGCCGATACGTAACCTAGCAAATGCTTGGTTGGGATTGCGTTCGGAATATATCACTGCGCGAAGGACAGGCTCAGATTGCTATCGCAACCGGACTGATCGCCCTAATCTGATGCCATGTCCGGAGACAGTGTGCAGTTGACCGATGGGGCGCCGGAAGGGGAACCAGAACCCCATGCCTCGGAACCTCACGCACCGAGTTTGAACAATCGCCTGAACTGGCTGCGTGCCGGTGTTCTGGGTGCAAACGACGGAATCGTCTCGACCGCAGGCCTCGTGGTCGGTGTTGCGGCAGCGACAACCGAGCGTTCCGCGATCTTCACGGCTGGTTTTGCAGGTCTGGTCGCCGGCGCTGTATCGATGGCGTTGGGCGAGTACGTCTCGGTCAGCGCCCAGCGGGATACCGAACGCGCGCTCCTGCAGAAGGAGAAGAAGGAACTCCTCGAGACCCCGGAGGCTGAACTCCAGGAACTGACCGAGATCTACGAGAACAAGGGATTGAGTCCGGAGACGGCTCGACGCGTCGCCGAAGAATTGACCGAGCACGACGCGTTCGCGGCACACGTAGAAGTCGAATTGGGTATCGATCCAGAAGATCTCACCAATCCGTGGCATGCGGCGATTTCGTCGGCAATCTCGTTCACGATCGGCGCGGCGATCCCGCTGGTCGCAATTCTGGTGCCGCCGACGGGTATCCGTGTCCCTATCGCATTTTTCGCGGTGCTGATCGCACTTGCGCTTACCGGAACGATCAGCGCGACGCTCGGCGGAGCCCGCAAGACCAGAGCGGTGCTGCGCGTGGTGATCGGCGGCGCGCTCGCGATGGCAGTGACGTACGGGGTAGGTCAGTTGGTAGGCACGGGCCTCGCCTGACCCCTGCTGTGCGCCTTTGTTAACCCCCCGCGGTTAATAAAGGCGCACAGCAATTCAGGCACGACAGATCATGACCGGCCCTGGCGCATGGTGCAGCAGATTCTGGCTGGTCGATCCCATTACGGCGCCGGCCATCGCACTGCGGCCGTGACTTCCGACAACTATCAACTGCGCGTCGTCGGCGTATTTGAGCATGACCGGGGCAGCGGCACCGGGTTCACTGATGCGGGTGACCGGCACGTCGGGGTACTGGTCGGCCATGCCCGCGAGATTCTCGGCCAGCAGTGCCGATTCCTCCTGTTCGACGGCCTCCCAGTCGATCAGAATTCCCGCTCCGCCTTCGCGGAAGGTGGACGAACCCTGCCAGGTGTGAACTGCGATGAGCGGTGCGTCGAACTGATCGGCATAACGAAACGCGTACTCGACGGCCTTCTTGCTCAACGCGCTTCCGTCGACTCCGACGATGACGGGACGCTGATCCGGACCGGGATTCTGTGCCGAACCGCGCCACACGGTGACCGGACAGGTTGCATGATTGGCCACCTTCAGAGCCGTCGACCCGAGCAGCCGTGAGCGCAGTGCGCCCGATCCGGTCGACCCCATCACGATCAGGCGTGCGGTACCCGAGGATTCGAGGATGTGCGTCGACGCCGGCCCTGGCGCGATCTCGGATTCGATGGTCAGTTCCGGGAATTCGGCCGAAATCACTGTGGCGGCGGCTTCGACGATCGCTTCGCCGTCTTCGCGGATCTGGCTGAGGAACTGCGACTGCAACATCACTGCAGCGGGACTGTAGATCGGACCCTCTTGCGGCAGGGCGTGCGCCAGAATCAGTCGTGAATTCACCGCGTTGGCGATCGAGGCGGCCCACCGGGCCGCGGCCGTGGAGGCCTCGGATCCGTCGATGCCGGCGACGACATCCTGGTGTCCTGCAAGTGTGTTCATGTCTACTCCCTCTGAAATGATCGAGATCGGTCGACTGGTTACAGCGAAGTCACCAGAGTGACGACGCCGACTTCACGGCTTCCTTCCACGTCTTGCGCAGCAGGGTTGATTGCCCGTCGGCGATTTCCAATTCCCGCCGATAGGCCATGCCCAATCCAAAGCTGGTCAATGAAGTGTGTTCCTGCTCTGCGGCAATTTCGAGCAGATGATGTTGGGCTACAACGGAATCCTGATGCTCACCGAGAACGTCCTGGAAGTGGCTGAAATGCTTCAAGGCGCGCTTGGCTCGACTCTTCGACACGGGTTCCATGACCTCGATCGCGTACTTCATCCGCTTGGCTCCCTTGCGGGCGCAGTGCATGCGCTCGTCACGATCGGTGCGGGTATCGGAGTCGAAGACGTGATCGACTCGCTTACCCACCTTGTGTGCCAGGTGGCGCAGGGTATGAGCCAATTCTCGTGCCGACGCCTTCTTTCCCACGCGGTGCGCGACTGTGTCGAACTCGAGGTCGCCGACGTACTCGTCGAGACGATCGAGCAGCGTGGTGTATCGCTCGGAATCGAGCGCTTCGAGGGCAGTTTCCTGTGCGGTTTCACCGCGTGCCGAGAAGAACTCGTCGATTCGAGCTCGCACAGCTTCTCGTTCGGGCATCTCGTCGATTTCGCCGAGGCGTTCCACAAGACGCTCCCACTGGACCTCGACGTCGCGGGCGTCGCCGAACTTTCCACCGATCCATCGCAGATCCGTGATGAGATCGTCGGTCTTGGGGGAGTGGCCGGCGTACGACTGGAGAGCGCTTCGGATGCGACGTGCTGCGACCCGGAAATCGTGAACGGCTTCGTCGTCGGCCCGGCGCGTCCCCAGATCCGCCGCGACCAGTGCGCGCTGTTGTTCGATGAGATAATTGCGCAACAGAATCCGCGGGTTCGACGCTTTGCCCGTGGTGACCTCGTGGCCGACGTACGGCGTGACCGAAGTACCCAGTGCTCGTTTGAGTTTGGACGGACTCGCAGAACGCTCGAGTCCGGCGTCCAGTAGAACCGACTCGATGGCGTCGGCGAGGTCTTGTCCGCCTGCACCTTGTTCGACCTCGACTTCTTGCCACGTCGACTCTCCGGAACCGTCTGCCTTGCAAGCGATGACGGTGTCGGAGACGACTTCGGCAAGCAGCACACCGTTTTCGCCGTTGAGCCTGGTGCGCTCCCGATCGGTGATGATCAGGGCGACCGGCACCAGATCGTGACCGCGGATGATCGCGCGGATCAGACTCGACAGCGGCGAGGGCACATCGGTGCTCTCGTCCGGTGGAAGCTGAATTTCGGTTCGAGTGTCCTGGCCTGCGGGAAGTTTCATGTGCCATCCCGCGTCATCGCCGCCTTCACGCTTGCGCAGCGTGATCTTCTCGGCGAGCAACCGGTAGTCGGCGGTGTCGAAGTAGGTGGCAGAGAGCTGTATCGAGTCGTGGACCGGTTCGCCGACAACACCGGGAAGCCCGCCCAGTGCGGGAACTTCCTGCTCGGCCGGCGCCTCGTACTTACGCTCGATCTCCCGTACGGCTTCGGGTACGTCAGCGGTCTTGCTCATCTGGTCTCCTCTTGCGGTGCGGTCTGCGCTTCCATCCTCCCGGTATCGGACGCACAGTGGAAGGGTCCGGGGTTCCTACGGCGAGTCGCCATGGGCTGATTCGTCCGGCCAGGACAGGGTCCGCCTACTTTCGAACCGTTGCAGGCGGCCGGTAGTCGGATCCTCGAACTCGAGAACCTTCGACAACAGGCGCAGCGGATTCGAATAATCCTCTGCGGCAACGTCGTAGAAGTCGGGATAGAAGTTGTCGCCGTGGATCGGTAGCCCGAGCGAGGTCATGTGCAGGCGAAGTTGATGAGTCTTGCCGGTATGGGGGAGCAATCGGTACCGCGCGAAGCCGTCCCGCGTCTCGATCAGTTCGATTCGCGACTCGCTGTTGGGCTCCCCCTCGATCTCCTCGGCCTTGAGTACCCCGCGTTCTTTCACGATGCGACTGCGCACGACTACGGGGGTGTTCACCTGAGCGTCGTAACGCGCGATGGCCTCGTACTCCTTGGCGACGCGGCGCTCGGCGAACATGGTCTGGTAGTCGCGCCGGGCCGCCTGATGCACGGTGAACAGCAGCAGTCCCGCCGTAACGCGGTCGAGGCGATGAGCTGGACTCAGCTCCGGTAGATCGAGGTCCCGACGCAAGCGGACCAACGCCGATTCGGCGATGTATCGGCCGCGCGGGGTGCTCGCGAGAAAGTGCGGCTTGTCCACGACAAGGATGTTCTCGTCCCGATAGAGGATGTCGATCTCGAACGGCACCCGCGTTTCGACGGGAGGGTCGCGGTACAGGTAGACGAATCGCCGGGGAGCGTAAGCGCTCGTCTCGGTGATTCCGACGCCCTTCTCGTCGACGACCTCCCCGGCTGCGACTTTCTCCCGCAGGCGGACGGCATCCTGGGGAAACCGTTCGAGCAGGTAGTCGAGCGTCGTCGCCCACATGCCGTCGTCGGGCTGACGGATGCGACTGGGGTTCAGGCCGTCGCGGACGGGAAGGGGTGATCGTGACACATCTTCAAAGCTAGCCGTCCGGTCGGCATTCAGACCTATTGACGACATATGGGACGGAAGTTACTATCCGGTAAGTTCGTGACACCGGTCACTGTCGTGGGGGCAGGGCTGGGTCATCACAACAGAAAATTGGGGTTTTCGTGAGGACACGACTTCTACGTCGAAGGTCGACAACGATTGCGGTGGGGCTGTGCGTCGTGGGATTGACGGTGCCGAGCGCCGTCGCTTCTGCGGATCCGACGGGAGGGTCGGACGGGCAGGCCTGGCTCGCGGCAACGGAGGCGACTCCGCAGTATCCGGGGGTCTCCATCGAGTGGGACGTGCCCATCACGATGAGTGACGGCACAGTTCTGCAAGCGAATGTGTACCGACCGGCGGATGCATCCGGGCGGGCCGTGGAATCGAGGACGCCTTCGGTCCTCAACATCACGCCGTACACGAAACTGCTGGACACGCTGGTGGATTCAGCTCTCTCGATCCCGCAGGTCGGAGAGACGTTGATGGACGTGGCGAACTCGCTCGACCTTGCGGCGCCGTTCGACGGAGTGTCGGAGTTGACGGGCGTCATCGCCGGCGGAGGTGCCAGGGTGCTCGGCGTCAACCGTGATCTGGTCCAGAACGGATATACACAGGTTGTGGTCGACGCACGTGGAACCGGCTTCTCCCAAGGTAATTGGGACGTGCTCGGCAAGCGTGAGCAACAGGATTCGGTCGAGGTCATCGACTGGATGAGCAAGCAGGGGTGGTCCGACGGGAAAGTGGGGATGGCGGGCATCTCCTACTCCGCGATCAACTCGGTGCAGGCGGCGAGCAACAATCCACCCGCACTGAAGGCGATCTTCCCGGTCGAACCGGGCAACGATCTGCTGCGTGACATCGTCGGAACCGGTGGCGGCCTCGGCGTCGGGTTCATGCCGTTGTGGTTGGCCGCGGTCAACGGGCTCAAACTTGTCCCGAATGTTCAGGACATCCTGCAAGGAAACTTCGATCCCCTGTGGTTGGCGAGCCGCCTCGAGGATCCGGGAACGCTGATTCCCGAACTGGTGCAAGCGATGACGGCTCAGAGAATCGAGGACGTGTCACCGTCGACTCTGCAAGTCGCGCAAGACGGTCAGTTCTATCAGGACCGATCCGCTGACGTCGGAAACATCACTGTTCCGACGATGGTCTACGGCGGGTGGCACGACATCTTCGCCAACAGTGAGCCGCGGATCTACAACGGAATAGATCTGCCGCCCGGACAGAAGCAGTTGATCATGGGGAACGGCTATCACGTCACTCCCGGCGGTGGGTTCGGCAAGGACGGTGCGCCGCCGCGCCTCGACGTGCTCGAACGTGCGTGGTTCGACAAGTGGCTCAAGGGCATCGACAACGGAATCGATCGATACGGTCCGGTGACAATGTTCCAGCAAGGTGGCGGATGGATCACGGACGATCAGTTCCCGCGCGCAGGTGCGAGCTACGAACGTATGTATCTGAACTCCGCGCCCAGCGGTACTGCCGCTCACGCGGCGTACGACGGTTCCCTGACCGATGACCCGCCCAGTGCCGCAGCGCGATTGACAGTCGCACCCGGACTGCGAGGCTTCTGCTCCGGTGACGGAACCCAAGGCACTGCCGGTATTTCCGTGGTGCTCGGTGCGTCGTGTTCCAAGGATTCCCGATTCCAGGAAGCGGAGGGTCTCACGTTCACCGGCGAGGCAGTGACCGAGCCGACCACTCTCTCGGGCCCGATCAACGTCCATCTCGAGACGGTCCTGGACGCGACGGACGGATTCTGGGGAGCGACGGTCAACGACGTAGCGCCGGACGGAACCTCGACGCCGATCACGAACGGCGCACTGACCGCGTCGCTCCGGGCGGTCGACGATTCCAAGAGCACCCGCTCGGCCAACGGTGACTACAGTGAACCGCACCACTTTCTGACGATCGACACGCGTCAGCCGGTTGTTCCCGGTGAGGTCACCACCGTCGACATAAACATGCTCCCGACGGACGCAGTGCTGCAACCGGGGCACCGACTTCGCGTCGACGTCTACGCTGCCAGCGTGCCGCGTTACCTGGCCCTCGGGCCGATGCTCGCCGACAGTCAACTCAAGCCGCAGCACATCGAGTTGGCTGCGGACCGGCCGAGCTTCGTCAACGTCCCCTTCGTCGGGGGTCGCTGACCCGGACTGCGACGGCGGCGTGAGAACCTGCGGGTTCGCGGAGGTTCTGAGAAGATCGTCCGATGACAGAATCCCGACTCTCCGCCGCCGTCCATGATCGTCTGGACGAACTTCTGGACCCGGTGGACGAGCGGCTCGCGGCGCAGTACCCGGGAAACCGTGACGAGATCCAGCCAGTGCACACGATTTACGTCAGTGCCGCTGATGCAACCGTCGACACTCCTCGTCTCTGGGGTGAGCAGGCGATTGCGCTTCTCGATTCTCACGCGCATGTGTTCGCCGATCTCGACACCGAGTATGCACTCGCCGATGTGCGAGTTCAACTCGGCCGCAAGCCGGTCCAAGACTTTCGAATAGATTTCGAGGACGGATACGGACGCCGCAGCGACGAGGAAGAAGACGCTGCAGCGACGTCGGCCGGGCGGACACTTGCAGCGCTCAGCGCTGATCCTGCCGGGCCGAACTGGGGCGGCATCAGGTTCAAGGGGCTGCCGGCCAGTGAGCGTCGGCGCTCGATCAGGACGCTCGAGTTGGTGCTCGACGCGGCCGGCGGAGTGCCGGACGGATTTGTCTTCACCGTCCCCAAACTGCGCGCGGTGGAGCAGGTCACGGCGACGGTGATGCTCTGTGAAGAACTGGAGAAGGCTCACGGACTCGAGCCGGGTTCGCTTCGGTTCGAGTTGCAGATCGAGAGCCCGCAGGCAGTCATCGCTGCCGACGGAACGGTGGCTGTTGCTCCGGCTATCCACCGCGGTGCCGGTCGTCTGACCGGTTTGCATTACGGCACTTACGATTACAGTGCGGCGTGCGGAATTGCATCGCGTCATCAGTCGCTCGAACATCCGGTGGCAGATCACGCAAAGGCTGTCATGTTGGCTGCTGCCGCGCAGACCGGCGTGTGGGTGTGCGACGGGTCCACTCAGGTCGCGCCAGTCGGGAGTGCCACGGCAATCCGCGACGCGATCACTCGGCACCATGGGCTCGTCACACGATCCCTGGAACGCGGTTACTACCAGGGCTGGGACATGCACCCCGGGCACCTGGTCACCCGCTGGCTCGCCACCTTCGGTTTCTACCGCAACGCGCTCGGTGCCGCCGCTCCGCGCATCGAGTCGTACCTGGGGCGCCAAGGTGGCGATGTGATGGACGAACCCGCAACGGCACAGGCTCTGGCGGCGGTGGTTCTGCGCGGGCTCGACGCGGGGGCCTACCCCGAATCAGAGGTTCTCCGGCTCGCGCCGAGCGCCGACACCGACGCACTCCGCCATCTCGTAGGACGCACCACACCGATCACAGGAGAACACTGACCGATGAGCACCACCGAATTCACCTTGCTGCCCGACCTGGCACTGCGCACCCTCGGCGGAGCCGTCATCTGGGCCAACGACGAGGCATTCGCCGAGCGTGAGGCCCTGATCCGGCCAGGCAAGGCCGGCTACCAGCCCGCGACGTTCGGGCACAAGGGGCAGGTGTACGACGGTTGGGAGACGCGTCGTCGCCGCGCGGCAGGTCATGACGAGGCTATCGTGCGCCTCGGTGTTCCCGGAGTGGTGCGCGGCGTCGTCGTCGACACCGCTTGGTTCAAGGGCAATTACCCTCCCGAGATCTCGGTGGAGGCAATCTCCGTCGACGGGTATCCGGATCCCCTCGACCTCGCCGGCTCCGGCGAGTGGACAACCATCGTCGAGCGCTCGACCGTGCAGGGAGACTCGGAGAATCCGTTCTCGGTGGCGTCGGCGGAGCGGTGGACACACGTCAAGCTGACCATCTACCCGGACGGCGGCGTGGCGAGATTCCGTGTTCACGGTGAAGCGCGGCCGGACCCACGCTTCCTCGACGCCGGTCCGTTGGACCTCGCAGCACTCGAAAACGGTGGCCGCGTGACCGATTGCTCCAACATGTTCTACAGCTCACCGCAGAACATCCTGTTTCCCGGACGCGCTGCTTCGATGGGTGACGGGTGGGAGACCGCCAGACGCCGCGATGACGGAAATGACTGGGTACAAGTACAACTCGCGGGTGAAGGAGTGCTGAGCTTCCTCGAGATCGACACCTCGTATTTCCTCGGAAACAGTCCGGGTGAGGGCGCTTTGGCCGGCCGAACGACGGAAGGGGAGTGGATCGAACTGTTGCCGCGCACGACGCTGCGTCCGGATACGCGTCATCGCTTTCCGATCGAATCCGAAGTCCCGGTCACCGATGTCCGTCTGGACATCTTCCCGGATGGTGGCCTCGCGCGACTGAGAGTCTTCGGCGTATTGACCGACGCTGCTCGAGCTGTGATTTCCGGGCGCTGACGGTAAAGTTGTTGGCATGAGCGACTATCCGCGTGAGAACTATCCCCGGGACGCGTATCCCCGGGACATGGTGGGATACGGGCCTCATCCGCCGCACCCGCACTGGCCCGGCGACGCGCGGATAGCTGTTCAGTTCGTCCTCAATTACGAAGAGGGAGCTGAGAACAACGTCCTGGACGGGGACGCGGCTTCGGAGACATTTCTGTCGGAAATGACTCCGGCAGAAGCATTTCCGAATCGCCACATGAGTATGGAATCGCTGTACGAGTACGGCTCCCGGGCCGGGTTGTGGCGTGTACTGCGAACCTTCGAGCGACGGAACCTGCCTCTCACAGTTTTTGCGGTGGCGCGCGCGATGCAGCGTAATCCGGAAGCTGTCAGTGCTTTTCAGGAATTGGGTCACGAGATCGCGTGCCACGGGTTGCGGTGGAAGTCTTACCAATCCGTGGGCATCGAACGCGAACGCGCAGACATGGCCGAGGCAGTCCAGATCCTGCGAGATCTGACGGGTTCGACGCCCCTCGGTTGGTACACCGGACGCGATTCACCGAACACTCGCGAACTGGTGGTCGAGCACGGCGGCTTCGTCTACGACTCCGATTCTTACGCAGATGATCTGCCGTACTGGGTCGACGTGCCGCGTGGCGCAGATTCGGTGAAGCACCTGGTCGTTCCGTACACGCTCGATACCAATGACATGCGTTTCGCCTCTCCAGCAGGATTTCCCAGCGGCGATCAGTTCTTTGCGCACCTTCGTGACGCCTTCGACGTGCTGTATGCGGAGGGGACGGCCGGATCGCCGAAGATGCTCTCGGTGGGGTTGCACTGCCGCATAGTCGGCCGCCCCGCCCGTGCTGCCGCTCTCGAACGATTCCTGGACCACGTGCAGTCGCACGAAAAGGTCTGGGTCGCGCGGCGCATCGACATCGCCGAGCACTGGAAGTCCGCGCACCCCGCTTAGGGGTCACGGCCGGTCGACAAAAGACTTCATTCGAGCAGTTCGGGTACTTATTAGACCGGCGCGCATTCCGCCATCGAATTCTAGGCCATTGACAACTGGCACGGTTGTGGATGACTCTTTGTAGATGGAGAAACACACAGCAGTCGAAGCGACTTCGCGGTGAGCCGACCAGTGTCAACCAAGAAGCCGACCAAGAACCGCGGATCGACGTTGTCCCACAATGCCCGCGCAGTGGTGACCGGCGCCGGCAGCGGAATCGGCCGGGCCTTTTCGTTGGAGTTGGCGCGCCGAGGCGGTGAGGTGATCTGCGCGGATATCTCGCTGGAGCGAGCCAAGGAAACTGTGGCACTCATCGACGAGATCGGTGGTACCGCACACGCCGTCCAATGCGATGTGTCGATTCGTGAGCAGGTTCAGGACCTGGCGTTGTTCGCGGAACTCGAACTTGCGGGACCGCTTTCGCTGGTGATCAACAATGCCGGGGTCGGTATCGGTGGGAAACCGGTGGGTGAGATCGGTTTCGAGGATTGGGAGTGGGCACTCGGGATCAATCTGTGGGGTGTCGTGCACGGCTGTGAGATATTCGCTCCACAACTGCGTGCGAGCGGCGCCGGGGGATTCATCAACGTGGCCTCGGCCGCTGGGTTTGCGGCTGCGCCGCTGATGGCGCCCTACAACGTCGGCAAAGCGGCCGTGATGTCGCTCTCGGAGACCTTGTCTGCTGAACTTGCCGGTACGGGAGTGCGGGTGACGGTGCTGTGTCCGACCTTCGTCAAGACAAATGTTGCTCGCGACGGTCGAATCACCGCGGAAGCAACACAATTGGCGCAGACGTTGATGCGGCGAACCGGCTTTTCGCCGGAGCGCATCGCCGTCACCACTCTCGACGCCTACGACAAGGGGCGACTCTACGTGGTGCCGCAGTTCGATGCGAAGGTGATCTGGCGACTCAAGCGGTATCTACCCGTTGCATACACGTGGGGCTGTGGAGTTCTCAATCGCTTTGCGCCGAAACAGAAGTCGGGATCATCTGGAGCCTCGGCGGTGCCGGATACGAACTCGCTGAGCACGAAAGGAGCGTGACATGTCCTTCGATTTCGACGGAATGCTGCAGAAGATCAAGGACCGCCAATGGGCTCTGGTGGAGATCGACTGGGATGCTCCCGGTGCCGAGACGATCAGTCCAGAGCTTCACGCGAAGCTGAAACCGTTCATGTCGGACCTGATGTGGATCGAGAACGTCGGTGCCCGTGGCTTCGCTGCGATGGCTCTCAAGGCGCCGACTGAAACTCTCCGAGACATCTATCGGCATTTTCACGCCGAGGAACAGAAGCACGCCAACGCCGAACTCGCGCTGATGCGTAGGTGGGGAATGCTCGACGGCGACGAGATGCCCGAGCCCAACATCAACGTCAAGCTCGTCATCGACTGGCTGGACAAGTATTCCGACGGTTTGTCGCTCTCGATTCTCGGGACCGTCATACCGATGCTCGAGGTGGCGCTCGACGGAGCCCTGGTCAAGTTCATCATGGACGAGATCGAGGATCCGGTCTGTCAGGCCGTGTTCAAGAAGATCAACGCAGACGAGTCCAGGCATCTGGCGGTGGATTTTGCGGTCATCGAGATGCTCGGGCACTCGACGACGCGCAAGCTCGTTGTCGAAACCGTCGGCGCCTGGATGAATCCGGCGTTGATCATCGGGACACTTCGTTACATCCCGTTGCTGAACAAGATGCGCGACAACATCGTTGACATGGGAGTGAACGAGGAACGGCTCTACACCGCGATGAAGCGGTTCAGGAACGTAGGCGAACGGAGTCCGGCCGCGCTCCGCGTCCCGATGTATCGGGTGGTGAAGTGGCACGGCAACATGGTCATCAATCGCAACCATCCCTATCATCTGCTTGCCGATCGGATGGTCAAGGTCACTGGCCGACTTTCCGGCAGCAGGCTCAATTCCGAGCCGACCTGGGCCAAGGAACTTACGTACGAGCCACTCGCATGAGTACTGCCGAGCCACTGTCAGTGGCGATCATCGGTGGAGGTTTCGCAGGAATCGGAGCGGCGATTCGGTTGAAGCAGAACGGTATCGAGGACTTCGTCATTCTCGAACGGGGTATGGAAGTCGGCGGGACGTGGCGCGACAACACGTATCCGGGCGCTGCGTGCGACATTCCGTCCCGTCTGTACTCGTACAGTTTCGCCCCGAACCCGGACTGGTCACACACCTACTCAGCGAGCGTGGAGATCCTCGGCTACATCCGAACGATGGTGAAAGAGTTCGGCCTCGATTCGAAGATTCGGTTTCGGTGCAACGTCACGGGCATCGAGTGGGACGAGCAGACCGGTGTCTGGACGATCGCGCTCGAGGGCCGTGAAGCGGTCGTTGCCAGGACAGTCGTCATGGCGTCCGGTCCGCTCGCGAACGTCAGCTTTCCTGCTGTTCCGGGTTTGGAGAGCTACGAAGGGCACAAGATTCACAGTGCTCGCTGGGACCATGACTACGACTTCACCGACAAGCGGGTCGCAGTGATCGGAACCGGGGCCAGTGGAGTCCAGATCGTCCCGGAACTCGTGAAAACTGCACGATCAGTGAAGGTTTTCCAACGAACCCCCGGATGGGCATTGCCGCGAGCAAATCTACGCACACGACCTCGCACGAAGGAGCTGTACCGTCGTCATCCGGTCGTCCAGACTCTGGCGCGTCGGGCTTGGTACTGGGGACACGAATCGGTAGCGCTCGGGGTGGTCTGGGAATCCCCGTTGACGAGGGTGGTGGAAACAGTCGGGCGTCTTCATCTGCGCATGCAGGTGAAGGACCCGTGGTTGCGGCGACAACTCACTCCCGATTTTCGGGCAGGGTGCAAGCGGTTGCTGATGACCAGCGAGTATTACCCGGCTCTCCAGCAGGACAATTGCACACTCGTGACCTGGCCGATCGCGAGATTGGCCCCACATGGCATTCGCACGGTCGAAGGGATCGAGCATCAATTCGACTGCATTGTGTTCGCCACCGGCTTCGACGTTTGCAAGACCGGAACACCGGTCCCGATCATCGGACGGGACGGACGTGTGCTCGCACAGGAGTGGAAATCCGGGGCGCGCGCGTACAAGAGCATTGCGGTATCCGGTTACCCCAACCTGTATTTCACCTTCGGACCCAACTCTGGTCCGGGGCACAGCTCCGCCCTCGTGTACATGGAAGCGCAACTCGACTATCTCGCCCAAGCGATCAAGATCGTCCTCGAGCGCGACCTCAAGGCGCTCGACGTTCGTCAAGATGTCGAAGATGCGTACAACGTCGAGTTGCAGCGTCGGCTGTCGAAGACCACGTGGAACTCGGGATGTTCGAGTTGGTATCTCACCGACGAAGGTTTCAACGCCACGATGTTTCCCGGCTTCGCGACCCAGTACGTGAACCAATTGAAATCGGTGGATCTTCGGGACTACACGAGCACGGTACGCGAGAAAGACACTGCGCAGACCTGATCCCGGGTTCTGATCGGCCTGGTGTTGCCACTAAGTTGGAATCGTGACGACCGACGCGGCAGAGGAGACGAGGCGGTGACCGAGTACCGCATCGACGATCTAGCGCGCGCTGCGGGCACTACCTCGCGGAACGTACGGGCATATCAGGAACGCGGATTGCTTCCTCCACCGGAGAAGCGGGGGCGGGTAGGCATCTACGGCGACGCGCACCTCGAACGCCTCAAACTGATCGACACACTTCTTCAACGAGGTTTCACCACTGCGCATATCGACGACTTCATCACCGGGTGGGAAACCGGGAAAGACCTGACAGAGGTGCTGGGTCTGCAGCACGCGGTCACCGAACCATGGTCCCGCAGTGACACCGTGAGTATCGAGATGGCCGTCGTACGCGAATTTCTCGGGGGCGATGCGGATGGTCAACTGGATCGTCTCGTAGATCTCGGACTGGTACAGATAGAAGGAGAGAACTGCGTTTTCACCGATCCTGCTTTGCTCAGCGGGTTTTCGAGTCTCCTCGAATACGGTTTTACTCTCGATCAACTTGTCGATGTGCATGAAAAGCTCCACAACGCCGTGGACGGGATCGCCAAAGACCTGATTCAGGCGGCGAAGGATCGCATCGTCGATCAGCACGGGGTCGGTTGGCTCCCGGAGGGCGACGAGGTTGCCGGAACAGCCGAGATGCTCCAGACGATGCGTGAACTCGGTGTGGCGTCGGTACATTCGGCACTGGCCCGGGCGCTCGACGCGAACCTTCAGCGTGAACTCGGCGACTACCTCGCCGCTGTGATCGGCTCGCGGAGCGACGTCGACGAGTCGACTTAGCAGCTTCGATCACGTTCGGGATGCGCTGCCCCGTCGCGGTGCGCTCAGCTCTTGCGTGCCTCGATCAGGAATCGACTCGAGTACGCGACAAACGATCCGTCGCGACGGATCTGCGCGTCGAGTTCGCGGAGTCGGTCTCGGTACTGCGCCACGGTGAATCCCGGAACCATCCAGATCACCTTGCGTAAGAAGTAGACAACGGCGCCGATGTCGAAGAATTCCATGCGCAGACGCTCGAAACGAAGGTCGACGATGGTGAGCCCGGCCGCAATCGCGTCGGCAGTTTCATCCTCGTAGTGCCGTCCGCGACGAGCCTGCGGCTGAGGACCGAGAAAGTACTCGACCAGTTCGAACACGCTGGCGTGACCCACATGTTGAGCGAAGTAGGTTCCCCCTGGTTCGAGCACGCGCGCGATCTCGGACCACCACACTGTCGCGGGGTGCCGGCTGGTCACCAGATCGAATGCCGAATAGGCAAACGGTAGCGGCGGCTCGTCTGCGTCCGCGACGACCACCACACCTCGGGGACGCAGAAGGGCGGTGGCCTTGGCGATGTTCGGTGGCCAGGATTCGGTTGCTGCCATCACCCGCGGGAGTGACGGTGCAGCGGCAAGGACTTCGCCGCCGCCGGTCTGGATGTCCAATGCGGCGCCGGCGCGGCCGAGGCGCTCACCCATCAGCCTCTGGTATCCCCATGAGGGACGCTGCTCCGTGGCGCGTCCGTCGAGCCACGAGAAGTCCCACCCGTCGACGGAGGCGGATTCGGCTTCGGCGACGAGTTCGTCGAAACCTCGTGACATCCTCTGTGACTCGCCTTCAGGCGTTCCTACCGACATCACATCATCATCGTCGCGGAGAGTCGAAGGTGCCACTTGTTTACCGCTACTTCGGGGTGGCGCCGAGCATCGGTGCGAGTTGAGTGGCAATCGGGTTCAGGTTGAGCCTGTCCGGGTCCACCTTGGGCTTGCTGTCCCACGGTTGCGAGGTGTTCGGGTCGGCGAAGGCGATGCGGTTGGCGCTACGAACTCCCGTTTCGCTGCCCTGAGGCGCCTGGCAGTTGGCGGCAGTGTTCAACGGGAAGTTCTGCGTGGTGTCGTCGAAGTTCGGGTCTTTGCGCTTCATCTCGTCGAGAATCGCCATGGTTCCTTCGTAGCCGACAGTGCACGAGAGTGGGTTGTTGGTCTCGAGTACCAAGCCCAGATGAACAGTCCCGTCTCCCGGCGCAACGGTGGGCGCCGCCCCGGCGAGCGCAGGGAGAAAGAGTAGGAATGGCTGCAGGGAAGGCAATGTCGGTGCAGCCGCAGCTGCAACGGCGGCGAGGTTGGAGAGGTTGGTGGTGAGTGCGGGGCCGGCTTCGGTGACGAGTGCGCCGACTTGGTCGCTGGCCGGTATGCCGTTGTCGATCACGCGTCGGATGTCGGGGTCGCTGGTGCGCAACTGCGCGGTCAGTGCGTCGAGGTCGGTGCTGAACTGCTTGATCGCCGACGATTGATCGGACTGGGTCGTGAGCACCGTCTGGCTGTCGCGGATCAGTCCGAGGGTCTGGGGAAGGGTATCGAGGCCCGACTGGGAAATCCCCGACAGCGAGTCGGCAAGTACCTGCAGATCTTCGCCTTTGCCGTTGAATGCCGCGCCGAGTTCCTTCGCGACCGTATGCAGTGCGTCGACGGGAACGGACCGCACCAAACCGTCGGCGCTGGTCAAGACGTTCTCGATCGGGATCGGCGTGGTGGTGTCGCCCACGGCGATCACCGAGCCGTCGTCGAGGAACGGACCCTGGTCGGTATCGGGCTGCAGGTCGACGTACTGCTCGCCGATGGCAGAGCGATTGGCCACGACGGCTCGCGCTGATGCGGGGATCGGGGGAGCACTGCTGTCGATCAACAGGTCGACTTCGATTCCCTCGGACGTGAGGGACATGTCGCCGACGCGTCCGACGGGTACACCGCGGTAGGTCACTTCGGCATTGGTGAAGATGCCGCCGGACGTCGCCAGTTCGGTCTTGACCGTGTACTGGCCGAATCCCAGAAGATTGTCCAGCCGTACATATTTCGCACCGACGTAGATCAACCCGAGTAGCGCGACGGCGACGAGAGCGATCAGCTGCCATTTGGCGAGCCTCGACATCACCATCGGAGATCGAGCCCGAACTGATGTGGTGTGCTCATGGTTCGACTCCCGAATGACAAGCCGGGTACGGCTGATGTTGAGCGAATTGTGTTCACCCACGGACGTTCTGAGGTGAACCGGAAAGTTCCGACAATTCGTTGTTGGCGATAACTATAAACAAGTCGTCACAGATAGAAAGTCGGGGTGTATGTTTCCGCAGGTCGCTGAAAACCAAGTGGCACAGCTCACTTCACGCGTAGAAGTGTGATGCACAACCTTTCCCGTGCCGTGCAGGCTTGACTTAGCCGGTCGTATCTATAAAAGTAGATGCGTTCCGGTCGGCGAAGGGTGAGGTGTGATCGATGGACGCTTTGGCGATCTTCAAGTCCCTGTCGAACCAGACTCGCCTGCAGATCATGGAGTGGCTTGCGCATCCGGCGAAGTACTTCGACGAAGACTCGTACACGCAACAGGATCTCGGTTTTCACATCGGAGTCTGTGTCGGTGACATTGCGTCGCGATCGGGGCTCGCACAGTCGGTGATCTCGGGGTATCTGCAGGGCATGAAGGATGTGGGCCTGCTCGAGTCCGAACGTATCGGGAAGTGGACGTACTACCGGCGGAATGAAGCCGTGATCGCCGAGTTCAGGGAATTCGTTCGCGAAGAACTGTGACAGTCGGTTTTTTCGCGACGATGTGCGTCATCATATCTACATATCTAGATATATATCTGTTTCGCGTCCCGTGTGGCGCAGTAAGAGGAGTGTGTTGTGAAGTCGAAATTATTGATTCCCGTTCTGGCATTGGGCGTATTCGGAATCATCACCACCGAAATGGGGATTATCGGAGTTCTGCCCCAGGTCAGCGACAAGTTCGGCATCACCGCGTCCGATGCAGGATGGTTGGTCGGTGTGTTTGCGCTCGTCGTGGCGGTGACCGGTCCGTTCACGACGCTTTTCACTTCGGGAATCAACAGGAAAACCGTTCTGCTGGTGGCGATTGCAGTCTTCGCGGTTTCCAATCTGGTGTATGCGACAACGTCGAGTTTCGAGGTGATGTTTGCTTTCCGGATCATCCCCGCCGTCGTTCATCCGGTCTTCTTCGCTCTCGCGCTCGCGAGTGCGGTTCGTCTGGTGCCACCAGAGGAGGCAACTACTGCGGTCACGAAGGTGTTTGCCGGTGTCACCGTCGGATTTGCGTTCGGTGTGCCGTTGACGTCGTATCTGGCCGAGAATTTCACGGTGTCGACAGCTTTCGTTTTCGGCGCCGTGGTCAATGTCCTCGCGTTTTTCGGAATTCTGACACTTCTGCCCTCGATCCCGGTGGCACAACGCATTTCCTACGGCGCGCAGGTCGGAATACTTCGACGGCCCCGGGTGTGGTTGACCATTCTTTCCGTCACGTTCGTCTTCGCAGCCATGTTCTCGGTGTACGGATACTTCGCCGAATATCTCGGCGGGGTGACCGGAATGAGCGGATCGTGGATCAGCGCGATGCTCTTGGCTTTCGGTGTCGTGATGATCTTCGGGAACTTCGTTTTCGGCGCGATGCTCGGAAAGAATGTGGTGCGAACGGTGGTGGCTTTCCCGTTGCTCTACATCGTCGTGTACGTCGTGATCTATCTGGTGGGGCCGTACTTTGCCGCGATGACTGTTGCCGTGTTGGTTTGGGGCATGGTGCATTCCGGTGGACTGGTCGTTTCGCAGAGTTGGATGGGACGAGATTCGGTTGATGCACCCGAGTTCGGTAACAGCCTGTTCATTTCGTTCTCCAATCTGGGGATCACGCTCGGAACAGCGACAGGCGGCCTGTTTCTCTCGCATCTCGGAACACGGCAATTGGTCTGGGCCGGAGTCTTGTTCGCTGCTCTCTCTCTGGCAATGATCATCGCTCGATTGTCGCTCGGGCGGGTTCACAACGAGAACGGCGCCAAGGTGCCGGCGTAGTTCTTGGGAAGTGGCCGCGAGAACTCACCGCGCGTACTGGTCGACAAACCAAGCGTGATCAAGGATTGAACCATCGTGACGGCAGCGGCAACGCCGTCCACTACCGGCACCCCCAGTTCGGCAGACAGTTCCTGGCAGAGGTCCGCCATACCTGCACAACCCAGAACGAGGACGTCCGAGTCGTCTCGTTCCAATGCGTCGAAGCAGGCTTCCAGGATCACTTTTCGCGCATCGGGATCACGATCGAGTTCGAGAACCGGAATCTCGCAGGAGTGGATACCCCGGCAGCGGGCCTGCATCCCGTAACGGCCCACCAGGTCGGCAGCGCGGCCACGGGTTCGGCCGAGGGTGGTCACAACGCTGAATCCACGGCCCAGAAAGCCGGCGTAGTTCATCGCCGCCTCGGCGATCGCAACCACTGGACCCCTGGCCAGTTCGCGGGCTGCGTCCAGACCTGGATCCCCGAAGCAGGCGATGACGTATCCGTCGACACCGTCCTTCTCGCCGGACGCGACCTCGGCGAGAATCCCTGGGACGCTGAGAGCTTCGTCGTAGTGGCTTTCGATCGACGCGGGTCCCATGACAGGGCTGACAGCCTCGACGAATGTGCCCGGACCGGCGATGGCTCTGGCACATTCCTCGATCTTGGCGGTCATGGCCCACGTGGTGTTGGGGTTGATCACCTTGATTCTCATGACGTTCAGTCGACCGTCGCGGTTTCCGCGGAGGAAGCATTACGGACAGCCAGGGGGGTACGCGTGGCGAGCAAGTAGTAGACGGCAAATCCGAGTCCGCAACCGATGAACCAGCTGTACTGTGCTGCCGTGTACATCCCGGTGAGATCTTTGGCCAGCACCGGGACCATCGCGACGACTGCTCCCACGATGGTTGCGATCACTGCGGCCGGGTTGTATCCCTTTCTGTACCAGTAGGTTCCGGTAGGTGACATGCTGAACAGTTCGTCCACGATCACCTTCTGCTTGCGCACGAGGTAGTAGTCGGCGATCAGGATTCCGAACAGCGGACCGATGAACGCTCCAAGGGTTTCGAGCGTGTAGTGGATGACGTCCGGATTGTTGTAGAGGTTCCACGGGGTGATGAGGATCGAGCCGATCGCTGCGATCATTCCGCCGGCACGCCAGCTGATCTTCTGTGGGCTGACGTTGGAGAAGTCGAAGGCAGGGGAGATGAAGTTGGCGACGATGTTGATGCCGATCGTGGCGATGGTGAAGGTGAGTGCGCCGAGGACGATGGCGAAGGTGCTGTCGATTCGTGCCACGGTTGCAACTGGATCGGTGATCAGTTCGCCGTACACCGGCAGTGTCAACGATGCCGTGACGACAACCAGCACCGAGAACACGAGGAAGTTGACCGGCAAACCGAGGAAGTTGCCCTTCTTGACTGCAGCGAACGACTTCCCGTAGCGGGAGAAGTCGCCGAAGTTGAGCATCGGTCCGGAGAAGTACGAGACAACCAGAGCGATAGCACCGAGCATGACGGGGACGGCGTCGAACCCTGAGTACTTGACGTCGCCGAGCGTGAGATCGATTGCGCTCCAGCCTGCCTGGTAGATGAGGTAGCCGCACAGCATGAACATCACGACATACACTGCCGGCCCGCAGAAGTCGATGAACCGACGGATCGACTCCATGCCTCGCCAGAACACGCAGGCCTGCAATACCCACAGCAGCATGAAACTTCCCCACCCGAGAGCGGAGAGTCCGGCGAATCCGTAGTCTTCGACGACGGCATAGGGCGCGAGTGACGGAAAGAGTTTGATCAGTACTACATCGAGCGCTGCCGAAGCGAGGAAGGTTTGAATCCCGTACCAAGCCACGGCAATCAGGCCACGGATTATTGCCGGGATGTTCGCGCCGAGAACTCCGAACACGCTGCGGCAGATCACCGGATACGGCACGCCTGTGGCCTGGCTCGGTTTGGCGACGAGATTGCAGAAGAAGTAGACGATCGTGATACCGAGCAGCAAAGCGACGAGTACTTGCCAGCTGGCCAACCCCAGTGCGAAAAGGCTACCGGCGGTGACATATCCACCGACGCTGTGTACGTCGGACATCCAGAAGGCGAAGATGTTGTACGACGACCAGGTCTGCTTGCGAAGCGGCGCCAGATCCTCATTGGTCAAACGTGGGTCGTAGCCGGGCTTGATCAGTCCGCTGCCGACCGGGTGACCCGCAGCTTCGACCAGGTCACCTGGGCCGGTTTCCATTGCGGGAGTAGGTGTAGAGGTCGTTCGAGAGGGAAGAATGTCGGTCATGACAGCTCCCGTGCATCAGTGCAGGAAATCAGCGGACAGAGCACAAGCTCTCAGCGTCAGTGATGAAAACCGTGTCGAGAGAAAGGTATCGACGCTGTGTTGCACAGTTATTGCGCGATCGGTATATCTTTTTCGGACAGTAGACCGGTGTTTGTGGGCAGAGTCGCGATCACGGTATTGAGTCGGCGATGATGGATTTCGGACGCACTCAGAAGGGCGGCTGCGTCCCGGTGCAGGAATGCGTCCAGCATCGCGGTGTGATCCGAGTGCAGAACCTGGCGATCGATGCCGGCAACATGGACCATCGGCTGAACCGGTTCGGTGATGTTCCAGGCAGCTTCGAACATGTGCAGAAGTCGAAGCATGTGCGAAGGTCGAGTCAGCGCGAGGTGAAAGTTTCGGCTCTCGCAGTGATAGGACTGAGAGTCGTCGTAGCGCAATGCGATCTCCAGACGGGAGTTCACCTCGACGGCGTGTTCGTGATCCTCCTCGGTGGCCTGCTCGACCGCGACGGCCAACGCAGCTGATTCGAGAGTTTCGCGGACGATGTACATCTCACGCAATTCCGCCGGCGTCAACTGAGCAACGGTGTAGCCGAATTGATGTCGGTGGTCGACCAAAGATTCTCCGACCAGGGTTTTCAGTGATTCCCGCACTGGTATTCGGCTGACGCCGAAAACATCAGCCACCTCGCCCAGAGGAATCGGGGTACCCGGAGGTGCCGAGCCGGACAGAATCACTCGCCGCAGTTCGTCGAGGATCGCTTGTTGTGGACTACCGGGAGCATCGATTACCAGTTGCGTCAGCAGTACCGATCTACGGCGCGGCGGCATGTCGCTCTCCCTTCGTGTATCTGCCAGCGTAGAAATACGTTGTTTCGCCCGCGTGACACCGGTGTGGCCGTCGTGAATCGCGCACTCGAAGGGGAACATGAGTGATCCGATCACAAGCGAAAGTGAGTGCTGCTCAGGAGGCCGATCGTGGGCGTAGCGTTGTTGTGTAGTGGTATGGCAGAAAGCGAGTCGGTCGATGGCATCCGCTGTGCGCTCAGAAGCCGACCAGCGAGTTGTCGGTAACTTGCCCTTGGAGCTGACAAGTTTTGTCGGTCGCCGGCGCGAGTTGGCCGACGCCAGGAGATTGTTCGAGACGTCCCGTTTGTTGACACTGACCGGGATCGGTGGCGTGGGCAAGACACGGCTCGCGATCCGACTTGCGGGAGCGTTGCAACGGGTGTTTCGAGATGGTGCCTGGTTGGTGGAACTCGGGGAGCAGACAGATCCTGATCTCCTCGAAGATTATGTCGCCGTGATTCTTGGTGTCCGGTCAGTCTCGTCGCCGGACCCGCTGCAGGCATTGATCGACTACTGCGCCGATCGGAGTTTGCTCTTGGTGCTCGACAACTGTGAACATCTGGTCGATGCAGTTGCGCTGTTCACCGGGGCGATTTTGCGTCGATGTGCCGGTGTGAAGATCCTCGCGACGAGCCGCGAGTCGTTGGGTGTGGGTGGTGAAGCGACGATGCGGGTTCCCTCCCTCAGCACCCCGCTGCAGTATGACTCGGGAGTGCCCGAGGGGCTGGCTCGATACGAATCCGTGTCACTGTTCACCGAGCGTGCGGCCACGGTAGTTCCAGGCTTTGTCCTCACGGAGGGGAACAAGCTTGCCGTAGCCCGTATCTGCCACGATCTGGACGGCTTGCCGTTACCGATCGAACTGGCGGCAGCTCGCCTGCGTGGTATGTCTGCCGAGCAGATCATGAGCAGGCTCTCGGATCGATACCGACTTCTGACAACGGGTGGACGCGATGTTCCGAGTCGTCAACAGACGCTGCGATTGTCGATCGATTGGAGTTACGACCTCTGCTCGTCATTCGAACAACAGTTGTGGGGGAGGTTGTCGGTGTTTTCGGGTGGGTTCGACCTCGACGCCGCCGAGGGCGTGTGTGGACAGGATATGAATTCGACCGATGTGCTCGATCTCGTCACCGCGTTGGTCGAGAAGTCCATCCTCATTCGTGAGGAAACCAACGGGGATGTTCGCTACCACCTCCTCGATCTTCTCCGGGAGTACGGACATGAAAAGTTGGAGTCCGCCGGTGAGTATTCCGATCTACGTCGAAGGCATCGTGATTGGTTCGAATCCCTTGTTGTACAGGCTGATTCCGAATGGATCAGCAGCGCGCAGGCGGAGTGGATCGAGTGGCTGAGTCGTGAGCAGCGTAACGTGTACGAAGCGCTGGAGTTCTCGATTTCGACGCCGGGTCAGGCACGGTCTGCGACACGAATGGTCGCGGCGTTGTACCGATTCTGGCTCAACGGTGGGCGGATCGGTTCGGCGAGGCGCTGGGTGGATCGGACCCTGAGCGCCTCCGATGGAGAGCCGGACATGTATCGCCTGGAAATTCTGTGCATCGATGCTGTGGCACACGGCATGCAGGGTGATCTCGTTCGCGCACGCGGACAGGTCGACGAGAGTTGGCGCCTTGCCGAGGTCATCGGAGACGTGCGCTCGCGAGGCCTGGCCGGATGGGCTGACGGATATGTCGACGCGTTCAATGGCGAATTCGACACTGCCACCGAGAAGTTGGAACTTGCCGTAACGCTGTTCCGATCAGCTGAGAATCTGCAGCACGAGGTGATCGGGTTGGGCACCCTCGGGCTCGCGTACATCTTCACCGGTGCTCTGGAGCGTTCTGTGGAGTGCTTCGACGAGTCCCTCGCGATCACCGCACCGCTGCACGAAGTGATGTATCAGGCGTCGACGTTGGCCAACCTCGGGCTTGTGGATTGGCTTCGGGGCGACCTCGCGCGCACTCGTGACCATTTGACGCGAAGTCTGCGGACCACCGACGCCTCGTTGAACTCTGCATGGTGTGTCGAACCGATGGCTTGGGTTGCGGCAGCGCAACGTGATTGGAAGCATGCAGCAGTTCTGCTCGGTGCCGCAGCGATGTTCTGGCAGCGGGTCGGGGGTCGACTGAGCGGGCTTTCGAGTTTGTCAGCCCATCACGACAGCGCTGCAAGTTCTGCTCGAAAGGCATTGGGTGATAATGCTTTCGAGAGGGAATTTCGCAGAGGATTCGAGATGGCCGAAGGTGAAGCTGTGGCTTACGCGCTCGACGAGCGTCGTAGCGCACCGGCTGCATCGCCGATCGACGCACCTCACTTGACCCGTCGTGAACAGCAGGTCGCCGAATTGGTGGCTCAGGGACTGACCAACCGTGCAATCGCGGAGCACTTGGTCATCTCGCTGCGCACGGCTCAGGGGCATGTGGAGCACGTGCTGACAAAACTGGGATTCACTTCCAGATCACAGATCGCGGCGTGGTTCGTCTCGACCGCGCAGGAGACCGACTCCCGAGGCTGAGAACGCGGGCAGAGGTGAGTGCTTCTCCGGGTGCAGTTCGCGGGGGTAGCGTTGATTCGTAGCGGAATCGCAGAAAGCGAGACGGTCCATGGCACCCGCTGTGCGCTCAGATGCCGATCAGCGAGTAGTCGGCAACTTGCCGTTGGAACTGACGAGTTTTGTCGGTCGACGGCGTGAGTTGGCCGACGCCAGAAGATTGTTCGAGTCGTCCCGTTTGTTGACACTGACCGGTGTTGGTGGTGTCGGGAAGACGCGGCTTGCGATCCGACTTGCGGGAGCGTTGCAACGGGTGTTCCGAGACGGTGCGTGGTTGGTCGAACTGGGTGAGCTCTCGGATGCGGATCTGCTCGAAGACCACATCGCCGCGACTTTGGGCGTGCGGCCGGTTTCCTCGTCTGGCGCACTGCAAGCACTGATCGACTATTGCAGCGATCGGAGCCTGCTGTTGGTGCTCGACAACTGTGAGCACTTGGTGGATTCGGTTGCCAGGTTTGCCGGGACCGTCTTATGCCGGTGTGCCGGCGTGAAGATTTTGGCGACCAGCCGCGAATCGCTGGGGGTCGGTGGCGAGGTCACGATGCGGGTTCCCTCCCTCACGACTCCGGAACTTCGGGGGCCGAGCGCTTTCGACGGACTGGCCCGGTACGAGTCCATTCTGTTGTTCGCGGAACGAGCCGCAACAGTGGTGCCGGGGTTCGTACTGAGCGAAGAGAACCGGAATACCGTTGCCCGTATCTGCCACGATCTGGACGGCTTGCCGCTACCGATCGAACTGGCGGCAGCTCGCCTGCGTGGTATGTCTGCCGAGCAGATCATGAACAGGCTCTCGGATCGATACCGACTTCTGACGACGGGTGGACGCGACGTTCCGAGTCGTCAACAGACGCTGCGATTGTCGATCGATTGGAGTTACGACCTCTGCTCACCATCCGAACAACAGTTGTGGGGCCGGTTGTCGGTGTTTTCGGGTGGGTTCGACCTCGACGCCGCCGAAGGTGTGTGCGGGCAGGATATGGGTTCGAACGAAGTGCTTGATCTGATTACTGCTTTGGTCGAGAAATCCATTCTCATTCGTGAAGAGATCGACGGTATCGTTCGCTACCATCTCCTCGACCTGCTCCGGGAGTACGGGCGGGAAAAACTGGAATCCACCGGGGAACAGCTTGAACTGTCTCGCCGACAGCGTAATTGGTTTGAAGATCTTGTCGTCCGTGCCGAATCCGACTGGATCAGTTGCGGTCAAGAATCATGGGCCGCGAGGCTCGGTCGCGAACAACACAATCTGAACGACGCGCTGGAATTCTCGATTTCTACCGCTGGCGAGGCGCGGTCTGCGACTCATATGGTCGCCGCGTTGTACAGATTCTGGTTGTCCGACGGATTGATCGGCCAGTTGCGGTATTGGGCTGATCGAACACTGAGCGTCCCAGACGCTGGGCCTGACATATTTCGCGTGGATGTTCTGTGCGTAGACGCCGCGGCGCATGCGATGCAGGGCGATGTTGTTCGCGCGCGCGAATTGATCGACGAGGGCCACCGCCTTGCCGAGGCTCTGGGGGATGTGCGCTCGCGGGCGCTGGCGGCTTGGGCAGACGGGTACATCGACACGGCCGCAGGAGAATTCGGCAATGCCACAGTGAAATTGGAAACTGCCGTGTCGTTGTTTCGGCTCGACGAAAATCTGCAATACGTCGTCATCAGTTTGGACACCCTCGGTCTTGCATACATCCTTGCCGGTGAACTGGAGCGGTCGGTACAGTGTTTCGACGAGTGCATCGAGATCACCGAGCCACTGCACGAAGTCACATATCAGGCCCACGCGTTGGGGTTTATCGGACTCATCGCTTGGCTTCGCGGCGACTTCGAGCGCGCGAGTGAGTATTTGACGCGCAGTTTGCAGACTGACAAATCTTCGATGAATGCGGCGTGGTGCATCGAACCGTTGGCGTGGACCGCGACAGCACAACGTAATTGGAAGCAAGCAGCGATTCTGCTCGGCGCCGCAGCGATGTACTGGCAGAAGATCGGGCAACCGCTCACCGGATTCCCGGGATTGTCGCGTTTCCGTGAGAACGCCATGGAGGTTGTTCGAAAGGCTTCGGGTGAAAGTACTTTCGACAAGAATTTTCACCGGGGAACGGCGATGACCGAGGGCGAAGCTGTGGCATACGCGCTCGACGAGCATCGCACCGCCGAAGCTGCATCGTCGATCGACGTGATTCGACTTACTCGTCGTGAGCAGCAAGTTGCGGAACTGGTTGCTCAGGGGTTCACGAATCGCGCTATCGCAGAGAGCCTCGTCATTTCGGTACGCACGGCTCAGGGGCATGTGGAGCATGTGCTGACGAAATTGGGCTTCACCTCCAGAGCGCAGATCGCGGCGTGGGTGGTGTCGACTGCGCCGGAGCGTGACTCGCGCGATGTCAATGGTTCAACAGACCGGAACTGAAGTCCGATCGCAGTTTCCCCCGGTCGTCGCAGCACAGGCAGAACACCGGGTAACGCTTACCCACTTCCCTCCGTTGAAACGACACTCGCAGCGGACCCGACGCATCTACACGCGGAGATTCCGTGAGCAACGTGTACAACCACGGGCCCTCGTCCAATTCGACGATGGCGAGGACAGTCGCGGGATCGCCGCGAACCGTTCGCCAGGACACGACAGTGCCGTCTCCGCAACACCGCGTTACGTCCAACCGGGCCCCGCGACACCTGGTGCAGACGGCGCTTGCAGGGGAGAGGATGGCATCACATTCCGCGCAATGGGGGAGTGTCAAGCATTCGGATCGCGACGAATGTCCCGAATAGCGCTGCAATACAAGATGTTTCATCAGGCTTACGTGATACATGTCAGTAACGTCGGGCGAGGTAGTACGGCATCGAGTCCACGGGCGCGCGTTTGACCGACTCCCCAGACGTCGGGGCGTGAACTACTTGACCGCCTCCGGCATAGATCCCCACATGTTCCCCGCCGTAGTACAGGACCACGTCACCCGGCTGGAGGTCGTCCCGGGAAACCGGAGATCCGCCGACCGCCTGGTCGTAGGTAGTTCGCGGAATCGAAACGCCCGCTTGTGCATAGGCCCACTGAACGAGGCCTGAGCAGTCGAACGAGTCCGGTCCGGTCGCGCCCCAGACGTACGGGGCGCCGATCTTGGACTCTGCGGCTGCCAAGGCGCGGCCTCCATCCGAGGAAGCGAAAGCTGACACTTTCTCCGGATTCGTGACCGCAGAAACTCCGGCGATGTTCCAGTCCGGAAGCAAGGGTGCCTGAGCGTTTGCGGTGTCGATACTCACGGCGAGGGTCGTCAATGACAGAGCGCCGATGACGATGACCCTCCCGAGTGTGTTCTTCGTCGTGCGGGGGTTGGTGAATCGATGGTGCGACATTTCTCGTGTTGCCTTCGTGTCGATGCGTCCCGAAGCAGGTATTCAGCTGGGCGTGATCGGGCTTCGGCTTGTGACACACAGCCTGGTTTCGCATCGACGCGTTCGCGCCGGTCAGTTGGACGGGGTGCATACCTGTTTTTCGAGTGGCAGCACTTCGCGGAATTCCGCGAAATGTGACGCCGGAAGGAAGAAGTAGGTACCGATGTAGGTACCACGGTCGTCGCGGCGCCGGAGGGTGCACGGCAATATCGAGTTCGATACTTCATCCGAGGAAAAACCACACCTGAACTGGGATTTGACATGACCGTCGACGCACGCCGAACCGATGAATTCATCGAGTGGCGCACAGCCGTGGTCGATTCTCGACCTGTCGACTTCGGCGTCGGCGGACACGGCGAGACAGTGGTCTTTCTGCACGGGTGGGGGTTGTCGCCTCGTGCTTATCGATCCGCCCTTGCTGCTGTTGTTCACCGGGGATACCGGGTGATCGCGCCTGCGCTTCCAGGCCTTGGTGGCACGGCCGAGCTCGACCGAGCCGATCGCACCTTCGAAGGTTATGCCGCGTGGGTGACGCGGTTTCTGGACGCGGCCGGCGTTGCCGGCCCGGTGACCGTCGTCGGGCATTCGTTCGGCGGCGGTGTGGCGACAATGGTGGCGCGGGATTTCCCCACCCGAGTCTCGCGCTTGGTTCTGGTGAACGCGGTCGGTGGCGGAATCTGGTCGAGTAGCGGCGGCCAGGAGCGCTCGATTCGTGAACGGCCGTGGTGGAGCTGGTGTGGGTCGGCGATGGTCGAAGCGGCCGAGACGGCACACACTCACAGAATCACACAGTTTCCACTCGACGAGTTCGCGTTCAACGCGCTTCGCAACGTCGGTGCGGTGTGGCGAACGGGCAACCTCGCGCGGACTGCCGATCTCATCGATGCGCTCGAAGAGATTGCAGTCCGCGCGATGCCGGTTGTCGTGTTGTGGGGCGCCGGTGATCGTGTCATTCCGCGCGCGAGCTTTGATGCTGTCTGCGCTGCTTTGCATGATCCCGAGGTCCGTGAGGTTCGCGGTAATCACAATTGGCTGCTCGACGATGCGGAGTTGTTCGGCCAGGTGCTGACGGAAGAACTGGCCGGTCGAGATGTCAATGCGCCAGTTCTGTTTCCGTCTCTCGCATCTTGTTCGACCATGCGGATTGCGCAGTGACCAGGCTGCCGGCGATCAGGGTGTGCGAGCACCCACACGTTTCGACATCCAGACGTGGCCGGACCCACGGACCGATCGACGACGCGTTGGCTGCGGTCGGACTGCGACGGCGGCACGGTCGGCTCGATCACGATCCTGCTCATGGATGGCTACGCGGACATGTCCGCGAGGTAAGCGTCTAGCTGGATCCGGTGGTCGTTCTGTACTCTCGCAGTCATGCAACAGCGGAGTACGGGAACAGTGACGCGATCACTGTTGCTGCTTCTGTTGCCGTTCGTCGCCCTTCTCGCAGTACCTCCGCTTGGTTCCTCGGGTAGCGCCGCGGTGCTGGGAACTGCGATCGCCGTCTTCGTGGTCGCTGCACTCGCAACCTCCTCGAAGTACGAACTTCTCCAACTACGCGCGGTTTCGGCCGCCGGCCCGTCGGATGACGAACGCTGCCTGCGTGGCGCTTTCCGCAGGCAGAGCAGCCCGGACGCGCCTGGCCGTCCGCAACCTCGAGCACCCGGAATCGGTCTGTAGATCGGCCGTCGGCGGGGGTGAACTCGTCGTAGGTCGGTCAGACGTCTTGCGTCCACGACCATTCCGCGCTCTCGATTGCCTGAGCGTGCCTCTCGGTGAGGTTCATTCGTCATGCTCGATTTTGTCTACTACCCCGTGTCCGGAATCCTCTGGTTCTGGCACAAAGTATTCTCACTGATCTCCGGATCACCCGACAACGGCGTCGTGTGGGCGTTGTCGGTCGTATTTCTGGTCTTCACACTCAAGGCCTTGCTGTTCAAACCCTTCGTCAAGCAGGTCCGCACCCAACTGGTGATGCAGAAGCTGCAACCTCAGATAAAGGCGTTGCAGAAGAAGTATTCGGGTGACCGGCAGAAACTTACTGTCGAGATGGCAAAGCTGCAGAAGGAACACAACTACAGTCCACTACTCGGATGCCTGCCGATGCTCGTCCAGGCGCCGGTGTTCATTGGTCTCTACCACGTCCTGCGATCATTCAATCGAACCGGAGCAGCATCCCACGTCCCATTTCTGAGCCCGACCGAACCGATGTCGGTGGCGGACAACGCGAACACGGCCAACTACTTCTTCAGCGCCTCGGACGTGCAGTCGTTTCTCGACGCCAAACTGTTCGGCGCGCCGTTGTCCGCCATGATTTCGAGTCCGGCAGCGCAGCTGGAAGCGTTCGGCGACGTCAGTCGGATCTCCATCATTCTGGTTGCTGTACCGCTGATGATTTTTGCCGCCGTCGCTACGCATTTCACGTCGCGGGCGTCCATCGCGCGCCAGGTGGACACCGGAACCGTCAACCCTCAAACGGCAATCATGAACAAGCTTGCTCTGTGGGTGTTTCCGGTCGGTGTGATTGCCTTCGGTGCTTTTGCTCCCGTCGCGATCCTGCTCTATTTCGTGAGCAACAACTGCTGGACGTTGGGACAACAGCATTTTGTGTACGGACGCATCGCGGCAGAGCAGAAGGAGGCCGAATTGTCGTCGACACCCGCAGTGGCCACGCCCCCGGCACGTGCAGCGGGTGCCCCACCGGTGCCAGGAGCAAAGCCGATCCGAGCCAAGCGCAAGCGATGACCGAAAAATCGGCCCTCCCTACCGACGGGTAAGGCACGTACGCTGGAATGCATGACCAAATGGACCGCAGAAGACGTAGTCGATCAGACCGGCCGCACATTTGTCGTCACGGGGGCGAACAGCGGACTGGGTGAGGTAGTCGCACGCGCGCTGGGCAAAGCCGGGGCCGACGTCGTCCTCGCCTGTCGCGACACCACGAAGGCCGACGCCGTAGCCGCAGAGATCGGATCCAACGCGGTTGTCCGCAAGTTGGATCTCTCGGATCTGTCGTCGGTACGAGCCTTTGCCGACGCAACGGAGAAGGTCGACGTCCTGGTGAACAACGCCGGCGTGATGGCGGTCCCGTTCCGCCGGACCGTCGACGGATTCGAAATGCAGATCGGCACAAACCATCTCGGACACTTCGCGTTGACCGGATTGCTGAAGGACAAGCTCACCGACCGAGTGGTGACGATGTCGAGTGCTTTGCATCAGCTCGGGACCGTCGATCTGGACGATCTCAATTTCGAGCGTCGGAAGTACAACCGCTGGTTGGCCTACGGGCAGTCCAAGCTTGCCAATCTGTTGTTCACGTACGAACTTCAGCGCAGGCTTGCAGCGTCGGGGTCACCGCTCAAGGCGCTCGCTTCGCATCCGGGATATGCGTCGACGAACCTGCAAGGGCACACCGAGTCGATCCAGGACAAGCTGATGGGAATCGGCAATCAGATCTTCGCGCAGTCCGCGGAGATGGGTGCGCTCCCAGAGCTGTGGGCGGCAACCGCGCCGGATGCCTTCGGCGGCAGTTACATCGGACCGGATGGTCCGTTCGAGCAGCGCGGATATCCGAAGGTCGTGGGGTCGAACAAGAAGTCACACGACACGAGGACCGCCGCGGGCTTGTGGACTCTGTCGGAGAAGTTGACCGGGGTGTCGTTCGGCATCTGATTCGGATACGACTGTGGCCGCGAACTCCGAGAAGTTAGCGGCCACAGTCAAATATGTTTCAGGTGCAGACAGTTCGGTTAAAGCGTGAAAAACAACTTGCC
>NZ_JBHTSW010000040.1:0-55724 GCF_042794945.1 Rhodococcus sp. NPDC056506
CGGTGGCCGGGACCTTGCTGTCTGCACGCTTGCCGTAGCGAGCCTCGAAGCGAGCGACGCGTCCACCGGTGTCGAGAATCTTCTGCTTGCCGGTGTAGAACGGGTGGCACTGCGAGCAAACCTCGACGTTGATGCGTCCGGACTCCTTGGTGCTGTGGGTCTCGAACGTGTTACCGCAACCGCAGACGACGGTGGTCGCTACGTAGGTTGGGTGGATTCCTGCCTTCATGGTGTCCCTTTCAATGGTCGCCGGGTCGACGTCGCCAATCGACATCGTGAACCGGAACCGGACTCGGCCGTTCAGTATGCCAGATGCGGTACTTCACCAGAAATTCCGCGTCTCGCACGCCTCGGGGTGGCTGTACGAAGTTGTCAACGCACTGCACCTCGGTTTTGTTCCGCCCATGCAAAAGGCCCACAACCAGCTGGTTGTGGGCCTTTTGACGTCGAGTCGATCAGTCGTCGATCGCACCCGGTGCGGTCTTGGAGACCTGCATCAGGAACTCGAGGTTGTTCTTGCTCTTCTTCAGTCGATCGATCAGCAGATCGATGGCCTGATGCGAGTCCAGACCGGACAGGACGCGGCGGAGCTTGTGCAGCACCGCAGCTTCGTCCGGGCTCAGGAGCAGCTCGTCCTTACGCGTGCTGGACGGGTTGACGTCCACGGCCGGGAAGACGCGGCGTTCGGCGATCTTGCGATCGAGCTTGAGCTCGGCGTTGCCGGTGCCCTTGAACTCTTCGAAGATCACGGTGTCGCCGGTGGATCCGGTCTCGACCATTGCGGTAGCGATGATGGTGAGCGATCCACCGTTCTCGATGTTGCGGGCAGCACCGAGGAAACGCTTCGGCGGGTACAGGGCCGTCGAGTCGACACCACCGGAGAGGATGCGTCCCGATGCCGGCGAGGAGTTGTTGTACGCACGACCCAGACGCGTGATGGAGTCGAGCAGTACGACGACGTCCTTACCCATCTCGACCAGGCGCTTCGCACGCTCGATTGCCAGTTCGGCAACTGCGGTGTGATCTCCCGGCGGGCGGTCGAAGGTGGAGGAAATGACCTCACCCTTCACGCTGCGCTGCATGTCGGTCACTTCCTCGGGACGCTCGTCCACGAGGATGACCATCAGGTAGCACTCAGGATTGTTGGTGGCGACGGCATTCGCGATCGCCTGCAACACGCTGGTCTTACCGGCTTTGGGCGGGCTCACGATGAGGGCACGCTGGCCCTTACCGATGGGCATCACCAGGTCGATGACACGCGTGGTGAGAATGTGCTGCTCGGTCTCGAGGCGCAGACGCTGGTTCGGGTACAGCGGCGTGAGCTTGTTGAACTCGGGGCGCTTCTTCGCGGCCTCGACGTCGCCGCCGTTGACCGTGTCGATACGGACCAGCGGGTTGAACTTCTGACGCTGGCTGCCCTGCTCACCGTCACGCGAGACCCGGACGGCACCGGTGATGGCGTCGCCACGGCGAAGGCCGTTCTTGCGGATCAGGTTCATGGAGACGTAGACGTCGTTGGGACCGGCGAGGTACCCGGACGTACGCACGAAGGCGTAGTTGTCGAGGACGTCGAGGATGCCGGCGACCGGCTGCAGGACGTCGTCCTCACGGATCTCGGTCTCGCGCGAATCGTTGGGTGCGCCACCCTCTCCGCGGTCGCGACCACGGCCACGACGCTCACGGAATCGGCGTCCGCGGCGTCCGCGTCCACCCTCTTCGTCGTCGTCCGGGCCGTTGTTGCGGTTGTCCGTACGCGGACCCGCGTTGTTCTGGCCTGCGTTGTTCTGGTTACCGCGATCCTGGCGGTCCTGGTTGCCCCGGTTGCCCTGGTTGTCGCGCTGGCCCTGGTTGTCCCGCTGGCCCTGGTTATCGCGCTGGCCCTGGTTGTCGCGGTTGCGCTCGCGGCGGGGACGCTCGTTGCCCTGCTCGGCGGGAGCCTGATCAGCGTCTGACTTGCCCTCGGTGCGCGCCGGACGCTCCGCCGGAGCCTCAGCTTTGGCGGTCTCGTTGACCTTCGAGGTATCGGCGACCTTCGAGGTGTCGGCGGCCTTCGAGGTGTCCGAGTCGGACTTGGCCGAAGGAGCGTCCTGCTCGATGCTCAGTTCACCCTGGTCGGGCGAACCTGCACGACGAGCGGCGCCGCGACGCTGACGTCCGCGACGGGGTGCGCTCTGATCGGAATCCTCGGCGGATTCGGTACGCGCAGGCGCTGCCTCGGCGGGAGCGGATTCTGCCGCGGGAGCCGTTTCGGCTGCGGGGGTTTCGGTACGTGCTGCGCGAGTGCTCTTGGCACGGGTGCGCGCTACGGGTGCGTCGTCGAGCGTGAGTTCGCTCTGTGCGGGTGCAGCCTTTGCGCTGCCGCCCTGGCGCTCCTTGATGGCTGCGATCAGGTCGCCTTTGCGCATGCCGGAAGTGCCTTTGATGCCCAGTTCACCCGCAAGAGTGCGGAGTTCGGTGAGCACCATGCCGGAGAGTCCGGCACCACGGCGCGTTTCGGCACGCTTCGTGGAGGTCGCCACCGCACCGTTCGATGCTGAAGATGACGCCTGAGAATTGTCGCCTGATTCCGACCCGGCGGGTGCAGAAGTGGCGATGAGGTCCGTATCGGTCACGGAGGTCCTTTCCTTCCCTCACTCGCACTGCGCAAAGTCGAGGGTTCGTCCCGCAGTTCGATTGAATACCGAACTCGGTGGTGCCGTACGTGGTTGCTGTCCAGAACTGCCGGCTTGTCCGCCGTCACATGATTGTCGGAAACTCTCGCCTCAAACTTTTCATGCGCTCGCAAACCTGCCCAACGCGCCTTCGCCGTCGATTCACTCCCCCGTGTGGTGAACCCCAGAGTTGTGGAACCTCTGAGTGTTCGATCCGCGGAGGATCCAAACCTTCGGAGAAGGTACAAGCGCGAGGATCATGCCTGCGAGAATCATGCCAAGGACTGTGGACCCCGATTGGGAAGGAGTTTTGCCCCCTGGTGATGCACCGGCGACTGACGCGCACGATGTACGGACATAGCCCAGGATAGCGCCCAAACCTGAGTCCGGCAAGAATTTGGACGAGTGGGTGTGTCAGTTCACTACCGATCGGTAGTGCGCGACCACCAGGACCAAGGCGGGGATCAGACCGTGGTCGTGGATACTTCGACGCCGTCGGCGATGTCTAATTCGAGCACACGGAGTCCGTCTGCCCGCGCCGCTTCGGCGAGTTCGACGGGGAAAGGTTCTGTGCTGAGCGCCAACACAGTGGGACCTGCTCCGGAAACGGTCGCAGCGATGCCGGCCTCACGCAGGATGCCGATCCACCGAGTCGTGAGCGGTAGAGCGGGCGCGCGCTGTGCCTGATGCAGGCGATCCTCGGTGGCTGCCATCAACAGATCGGGACGAGCCGTGAGCGCGACGACGGCCAGTGCACTGCGGCTCGCGTTGAACGACGCATCCTGGTGCGGAACCAATTCGGGCAGGAGCCCACGGGTGTGTGCGGTGGACGACCGTTCCTCGGGAACCAGTGCAACGGCACGGATATCGGGATGTACGTCGAGTTTCGCCGCCGAGTAGATCGGCTCGTCGCCTTCGACGGCCGGCGGGCAACTCCACGAGACGACTGCGCCGCCGAGAACACTGGCAGACGCATTGTCCGGGTGACCTTCGAACTCGGAAGAGAGCTGAACCAACTGCTCTTCCGTCAAACCGATCTCGGCATCGAGTGCGCGTGCCAGGCCGTTGGCTGCAGCGAGTCCACCGACGGCCGCGGAAGCCGAGGACCCCAGCCCGCGTGAATGCGGGATCGCGTTGCGGCACAACACGTCCAGGCCACTGGCCCACACTCCAGCCGCTTCGAGACCACGCTCGATTGCGCGAACCACGAGATGCGAAGGACCCCAAGGGACGTCGGCGGCGCCTTCACCTTCGACGCGAATCTGGAGACCTGAATCCGTTGTGGTGACCACGATTTCGTCGTACAACCCCAACGCCAGACCGAGGGTGTCGAACCCCGGCCCCAAGTTTGCACTCGAGGCCGGGACGCGAGCAGTCACCGAAAGGCCGATAGGCAGGGTTATAGTCATGTCAGACACCGGATTCCGCGGAGTGGTCGATGAATCCACGGACACTATGCAAGCTCGAGGGCAGCCGCAACGGCAACGGGATCGACACCGATCGGCTCGACGTTCGGCATACCCTTCAAAGCCGTGTCAGGATCCTTGAGACCGTTACCGGTCACCGTGCACACGACGGTCAGGCCCGGCTCGAGCCAGCCCTCTGCACGTGCGGCGAGCAGGCCGGCGACGCTGGCTGCCGACGCCGGTTCGACGAAGACACCCTCGGTGGCGGCGATCAGACGGTAAGCCTCGAGGATCTTCTCGTCGGTGGCGGCACGGAATGCACCGTTCGACTCTTCCTTCGCGGCGACAGCGCCGTTCCAGGAAGCGGGGGAACCGATTCGGATTGCGGTAGCGATGGTTTCGGGATCCTTGACGGGTGCGCCGTTGACCAGCGGAGCCGCACCGGCAGCCTGAACGCCGAGCATGCGAGGCTTGACCGTGGTCAGACCGTCGGCGTAGTACTCCGAGTAACCGCGCCAGTACGCGGTGATGTTTCCAGCGTTTCCGACCGGGAGGGCGTGCACGTCGGGAGCCTTGCCGAGCACGTCCATGATCTCGAATGCCGCGGTCTTCTGACCTTCGATGCGCACCGGGTTGACCGAGTTGACCAGACCGATGGTGGGGAATTCCGCCGTGGTCTTGCGTGCCAGCTCTAGGCAGTCGTCGAAGTTGCCCTGGACCTGAATGATCTTGGCGCCGTGCATGACTGCCTGCGCAAGCTTGCCCATGGCGATCTTGCCCTGCGGGATGAGCACGGCGCAGGTCATGCCGGCCTTGGCTGCATACGCAGCGGCCGAGGCGGAGGTGTTGCCGGTGGACGCACACAGAACTGCGCGCTGGCCACGGGCCAAGGCGTCGGTGACGGCCATCGTCATGCCACGGTCCTTGAAGGAACCGGTGGGGTTGAGACCCTCGACCTTGAGGTAGACGTCGCAACCGGTGATCTCGGAGAGGTGGCCGGCCGGCAGGAGCGGGGTGCCGCCTTCGCGCAGGGTGACGGTCTTCCAGTTGTCACCGATCGCGAGACGGTCCCGGTATGCCTCGATGAGACCCGGCCATGCCTTGTGGACGGGGTTGACGATGCCGGTCATTGTTCAGTGCCTTCCAGTCGCAGCACGCTGGTCACAGCGGTGACGAATTCGAGTTCGTTGAGGGCCGCCACGGTCTCGGACAGAGCCGCGTCGGTTGCTACATGAGTGACGACCACCAGACGCGCGCCGGCGCCGGCGCCCTCCTGGCGGACGACGGAGATGCTCACGCCATGCTTGGCGAACTCGGCGGCGACTGCGGACAGCACGCCTTCCTTGTCCGCGACCTCCATGTTCACGTAGTAGCGCGTGAGGATGTCGCCCATCGGGGCGACCTTGAGCTTGGCGTACTTGGACTCACGGGGGCCGCGGCCGCCGTGAACCTTGTTGCGCGCCGCCATCACCAGGTCACCCATCACCGCGGAAGCGGTGGGGGCGCCGCCTGCGCCCTGGCCGTAGAACATGAGCCGGCCGGCGTTCTCTGCTTCCACGACAACGGCGTTGAACGCGCCGTTGACCGAAGCGAGCGGGTGGCTGAGCGGAACCAGCGCCGGGTACACGCGAGCAGAAATCCGCTCCTTGCCCTTGGGCGTGACGATGCGCTCGCAGATCGAGAGCAACTTGATCGTGCAGTCGAGTGCCTTCGCCGACGCCAGGTCGGCAGAGGTGATCGTGGAGATTCCTTCGCGGTACACGTCCGCGGCAGTGACGCGGGTGTGGAACGCGATCGACGCGAGGATCGCTGCCTTCGCAGCGGCGTCGTAGCCTTCGACGTCCGCAGTCGGATCGGCTTCCGCGTATCCGAGGCGTCCGGCTTCGGCCAGTGTCTCCTCGTAGTCGGCGCCGGTCTCGTCCATCGCCGAAAGGATGAAGTTGGTGGTGCCGTTCACGATTCCGGCGACCTTGTTGACACGGTCTCCAGCCAAGGACTGCGTGAGCGGGCGGATCACGGGGATCGCGCCGGCAACAGCGGCCTCGAAGTACAGGTCGACCGAGTTGGCCTCTGCAGCCTCCGCCAATTCACCGGTGTGGTCCGCGAGCAGCGCCTTGTTGGCGGTGACGACCGACTTACCGGAATTGAGCGAGGAGAGAATCAGCTTGCGAGGGAGCTCGATTCCGCCGATCACCTCGACGACGATGTCGACGTCGTCACGACCGACCAGGGACTCGGCGTCCGTCGTCTGCAGTTCCTCGGGGATTCCGCGGTCCGAGCCGATACGACGAACGGCAACTCCCCGCAGTTCCAACGGGGCGCCGACGCGGGCTTCGAGTTCCTCGGCCTGCTCACGAATGATCCGGACGACCTCGCTCCCGACGTTGCCGAGGCCGAGAACGGCCACACCGATAGCGCGATGCGCCGATTCGCTCGTCACTGCGATACCTCCAAGCTGAGCAGATCTTCCACTGTTTCCCTCCGCAGAATCACGCGTGAGACTCCGTCACGCACCGCCACCACGGCTGGGCGGGTGAGCAGGTTGTACCTGCTCGACATCGAATAGCAGTATGCACCGGTCGCTGCTACCGCTAGTAAATCACCGGGCCCGACGTCCTCGGGCATCCAGGTGTCCCGAATGACCACGTCACCGGACTCGCAGTGCTTACCGACGATACGTGCAACGACGGGATCAGCCTCGGAAGTTCGCGAAACCAACTTGGCTTCGTACTCCGCACCGTAGAGGGACGTGCGGATGTTGTCGCTCATCCCGCCGTCGACGCTGATGTAGCGGCGTGTCAGCGAGCTACCCACCGTGACGTCCTTGATGGTGCCGACCTCGTAGAGCGTCACCGTGCCCGGTCCGGCGATGGCGCGGCCGGGTTCGACGGCAAGCGTCGGCTCCGGCAGCCCGGCCAGTGCGGACTCGTTGCGCACGATGTGACCGAGCTTTGCTGCCAGTTCGTCGACGGGCGGCGGGTCGTCGGACGGGATGTACGAGATCCCCATGCCGCCGCCGAGGTCGATGATCGAAATCTGCTTGGTCTTCTCGACGCCGAACTCGGTGACAACCTCGCGGAGCAAACCGATCACGCGGTGCGCTGCCACCTCGAAACCGTCGACGTCGAAGATCTGCGAACCGATGTGGCTGTGCAGTCCGACCAGTCGCAGGTTTTCGGCGGCGAAGACGCGGCGGACCGCGTCGATTGCCGCTCCCCCGGCCAACGAGAAACCGAACTTCTGGTCTTCGTGTGCGGTGGAGATGAATTCGTGCGTATGCGCTTCGACGCCGACGGTCAGGCGGATCAACACGTCCTGAACCACACCGGCCTCTCCGGCGACACGATCGAGTCGATCGATCTCGATCGCCGAGTCGAGCACCACATGCCCCACACCGGCGGCGACACCGGCGGCCAGTTCGGCGACGGACTTGTTGTTGCCGTGCATGGCAATTCGCTCGGCCGGGAAATCAGCGTGCAATGCGATCGCCAGTTCACCGCCGGAGCAGACGTCGAGCGAGAGGCCTTCGTCGGCAACCCAGCGTGCGATCTCGCCGCAGAGAAACGCCTTGGATGCGTAGTGCACCTTGGCATCCGGGCCGAAGGCGCGCGCCATGTCACGGCAGCGCGAGCGGAAGTCGTCCTCGTCGATGACGAACAGCGGGGTGCCGTACTTCTCGGCAAGTTCACTGACCTTGACACCCGCGAGGGTTACTTCGCCGTCGTCACCGCGAGAAGCGTTGCGCGGCCACACCTGCGGTGAGAGTTCGCCGAAGGCTTCGGGGCTGGTTGGACGGTCGGGCAAGCCGGGGGCCTGCAACTGCTCGGCATGCTTGGGGCCGGCGGGGTGCGCGTTCACATTTGCTCCGGTGCGGTGACGCCGAGCAGTTCGAGGCCGTTGGCCAGGACCTGTCGGGTGGCGGCGCAAAGAGCCAGACGCGCGCGATGCACGTCGGTGGCGTCTTCGTCGCCTTGCGGAAGGATGCGGCACGCGCCGTAGAAGCGGTGGTACGCACCCGCGAGTTCTTCGAGGTAGCGGGCAATACGGTGTGGCTCACGCAAATTCGCTGCGCTCGACACGACGCGCGGGTACTCGCCGATCGTGCGGATGAGGTCACCCTCCTGCTCGACGGTGAGCAGGGCGAGGTGGCTCGCGTCGGCCGAGAGTCCGAGGTCTGCGGCGTTGCGGGCGATCGCGGAAAGGCGGGCGTGCGCGTACTGGACGTAGTAGACCGGGTTCTCGCTGCTGGTCTTGGTCCACAGGTCCAGGTCGATGTCGATGCTGGAGTCGACCGACGAGCGGATCATGACGTAGCGCGAGGCGTCGACGCCGATTGCCTCGACCAGGTCGTCGAGGGTGATGACGGTGCCTGCACGCTTGCTCATCTTGACGGCGGTGCCGTCCTTGACGAGGTTGACCATCTGGCCGATCAGCACCTCGACGGTGTCCGGATCGTCACCGAAAGCGGCGGCGGCAGCCTTAAGACGGCCGATGTATCCGTGATGGTCGGCACCGAGCATGTAGATGCAAAGGTCGAACCCGCGGGCGCGCTTGTTCTGGAAGTAGGCGATGTCACCGGCGATGTAAGCGGCGTTGCCGTCGCTCTTGATGACGACGCGATCCTTGTCGTCGCCGTAATCGGTGCTCTTGAGCCACCAAGCACCGTCTTCGTGGAAGAGGTTGCCCGAACCCTTGAGGGATTCGACGGCCTTCTCGACAGCACCGGATTCGAAGAGCGAGTTCTCGTGGAAGTACACGTCGAAGTCGACGCCGAAGTCGTGCAGGGTCTGCTTGATGTGCGTGAACATCAATTCGACGCCGATGGCCCGGAAGGTTTCCTGCTGCTCGTCGGCCGGCAGCTCCATGACGTCGGGGCGCTGCTTCAGCACCGAGGCGGCGATGTCGGCGATGTATGCACCGGCGTAACCGTCTTCGGGAGCAGGTTCACCCTTCGCTGCAGCGATCAGCGAACGCGAGAAGCGGTCGATCTGGGCACCGTGGTCGTTGAAGTAGTACTCACGTGTGACCAGCCCGCCCTGCGCGGACAGAATGCGTCCGAGCGCGTCTCCGACTGCGGCCCAACGGGTTCCACCGAGGTGAATGGGACCGGTGGGGTTGGCCGAGACGAATTCGAGGTTGATCTTCTTGCCTGCGAGGGAATCACCCGAGCCGTACGACGCGCCGGCTTCGAGAACCGACACGACGATCGCGCCCTGCGCATCCTTGTCGAGCCGAATATTGAGGAAGCCGGGTCCGGCGATCTCGGCGGATTCGATTCCGTCGGCGGCGGTGAGGGCTTCGGCGATCCAGCCCGCCAGCTCGCGGGGATTGGTACCGACCTTCTTGGCTACCTGCATGGCAATGTTGGTGGCGTAATCGCCGTGCTCGGGGTTGCGTGGTCGCTCGACGGTAAGGGTTTCGGGCAGCACGGATACGTCGAGGCCACGATCGGCAAGGACGCTCGCTGCGGTTCCGCGGAGCAGTTCGGCAAGGTCAGCTGGAGTCACAGGTATTCATCCTATTGCCTGGACACCGGAAGTGGAGACTCGCCTCACGCCTCGCACTCGGCGAAGCTAGTCGAGGCCGCTGTGGCGTGTCGCACGCCACTCTCAAAGTTTGCCCTCAGACTCGGAAAGTACAGTGGTAATGCCCGAGCTACCACCGCGTACTTACATGCGCGGGCGCGCTTCACCTAAAGCCCACACACCGAAAGAGCCCAATCGATGCCAAGCGGTTCCGATAGTCGCGGTCCCAACAAGAACTCCGGGGCCAAATCAGCCAAGGCCATCAAGGCCGCCAACAAGAACAGTCGGCCGGCCAAGAAGGGCAAGGGTGGCGTCCCCGCTCCCCGCCAGATCCCCTGGCTGTCGATCGGCGCCGGTGTGGCTGTGCTCGCACTCATCGCCGTGCTCGGTATCAATCTGTGGCCCAAGGTCGAGGAGCGGCAGGCCCTCGAGCCGTACAAGTACAGCTCGGAGAACAAGGATCCGTCAGACAAGATCGACGGTGTCCTCAAGATCGAGTACCCGGCGGGCCAGCACGTCGATTCCACTCAGCGAGTCGCGTACGACCAGACCCCGCCGTTCGGTGGCCCGCACGACGCCACCTGGGCGAACTGCACCGGAACCGTGTACGCAGACCCGATCCGCACCGAGAATGCCGTCCACTCGCTCGAGCACGGCGCCATCTGGATCACGTACAACCCTGATCTCGTCGATCAGGACCAGATCGACAGCCTTGCCGGACGCGTCAACGGCAAGTCCTACATGCTGATGTCGCCGTTCCCCGGTCAGAGCAGCCCCATTTCTCTGCAGTCGTGGGGCCATCGCCTCGAGATCGACAAGGCCGACGACGATCGCATCGATCAGTTCATCACTGCGCTGAACCAGAATCCGAACGTCTACCCCGAGGTCGGCGCGAGCTGCACCAATCCCCTGTTCACTCCGTCGACGTCGCCGTTCGATCCGACACCTCCGGGCCCCGACGCCATCCAGATGGACGGCACTGGCGCTACCCCGGCCACCGACGAGCAGATTCCCGCCGGTGGATAGTTCACAGAACACCGATCAGTCTTCGAAGCCGAGTCAGCGCGCCGCACTGCTGATCATCGGTCTGATCGGCGCGATCGCCGTCGGTTTTGCATTGGGTGCATTCACCAATCTCCTCGGACCCGACGCGAAGTCGTCACTGACCGTTCCGGCATCGGATTCGGTGGACGTCGGATTCGCGCAGGACATGAGCGTGCATCACAGCCAGGCCGTGGACATGGCGTCGATCGCTCTGACGAAGTCCACCGACACCGACGTGCGCACTCTCGCGTTCGATATCTTGACCACGCAGCAGAACCAGCTCGGTCAGATGCAGGCGTGGCTGACCATGTGGGATCAGCCGCTGTCCAAGGTGGGCCCGTACATGGAATGGATGTCGTCTGATTCGGGCTCCGGCCACGGATCGCACGGGACTTCGGCCACGATGGACATGGCTCATTCGGGCCCGGTCGACACCATGCCCGGCATGGCGTCCCCCGAGGACCTTGCAGCTCTGCGCGCAGCAGAAGGTCTGCAACTCGACACCTTGTTCCTGCAGTTGATGCTTCGTCACCACGAAGGTGGGCTTCCGATGATGGAGTACGCAGCAGCTGACGCCACCGAGGGGCCGGTGCGCAGCCTGGCGCAGACCATGGTCAACACACAGCAGAGCGAGTCCAAGCTGATGACCGACATGTTGGCAGCTCGCGGCGCAGTGCCGCTGCCCATGAACTGAGCCGAGAACATTCAGACCCGAACTGGGCCTGGTCCTGAAATTTCAGGACCAGGTCCAGTTTTCTACCTCCGGCATGTCTTCGAGGTGCTCGACGATGTAGCGCGAGTGCTTCTCGAGTTGGGTGCGGCAGAACTCCGCCAACTCGGACGCGCCGGCCGGCCGACGCTTGGAGCGTCGTAGCGCCTCGATCACCAGGTGGTAGCGGCTCATCTTGTTGAGGACAACCATGTCGAACGGTGTTGTGGTTGTTCCCTGTTCGCTGAATCCGCGAACGTGGAAACGCTCGGGACTCGGACGCCCGTGAATCAGTTCGTGCACCGCACGCGAGTATCCGTGGAATGCGAACACGACGTCGGTCTGCGCGGTGAACAGATCGAGGAAGACCCGCTCCCCGAATCCGTGGGGATGCTCCGTCGGCGTCAGCAGCGCCATCAGGTCGACGACGTTGACGACTCGGGTGATCAGTTCCGGCGTGTGATCGCGCAGCAACTGTGCAGCAGCCAAGATCTCCTGCGTCGGTACGTCTCCCGCCGCGGCCAGGACCACGTCCGGTTCCTGTCCGCGAGCTTCGGTTCCGGCCCATTCCCAGACCGAAGCCCCCGCCGCGCAGTGCTCGTGCGCTTGCTCGAGCGTGAGGTACTGCAGGTGTGGTTGCTTGTCCACGACGATCAGGTTGACGTGGTCGGTACTGCGCAGACAGTGATCCGAGATCGAGAGCAAGGTATTGGAATCCGGCGGTAGCCACACGCGGATCACACTGGGAGCCAAGGGAATAACGGCGTCGATCATACCGGGACCCTGATGTGAGAATCCGTTGTGGTCGTTGCGCCAGCACGTACTGGTCAGCAGCACGTTGAGCGAAGCGACGGACGCCCGCCAGGGCAGGTCGACAGCGTGTTGGAGCCACTTGGCGTGTTGGATGAGCATCGAGACACTCACCATCGCAAACGCTTCGTAGCTCGCGAACATCCCGTGTCGGCCAGACAGCAGATAACCCTCGAGCCAACCCTCGCAGAGGTGCTCGCTGAGGACCTCCATGACGCGACCGTCCGCCGACAGTCCGTCGTCGTAGTCGGTGATCGGCAACTGCCAGCAGCGATCGGTTGTCTCGAACACGGCGCCGAGGCGATTGCTCGACGTCTCGTCCGGACAGAAGAGTCGGAAAATCCCGCCGCTGTCCTCGGTTTCCGTGGCGGAGTAGATGTCGCGCAGAAGCTCGCCGAGCACTCGCGTCGTCTCGTGGAAAGTCGAACCCGGGGATTGGATGGGTAGCGCGTATTTTTCGAGCGGCGGCATCGGAAGATCGACGCGAAGTCGTCCGCCGTTCGCGTACGGAGTGCTCCCCATGCGCTTGTCCCCCGCCGGCGAGAGCGCCGCCAGTTCCGCGACCAGTGATCCGTTGGCGTCGAACAACTCGTCCGGACGGTACGAGCGCATCCACTCTTCGAGTTGCCGCAGATGCGACTCGTTGGTTCGCACGCCGGACAACGGCACCTGGTGCGCACGATGTGTGCCCTCGACCAAAATTCCGTCGACGGTGTGCGGTCCGGTCCATCCTTTCGGCGTCCGCAACACGATTGCCGGCCACGAACCCGTCCACTCCTCTCCGCGGCGTGCGGCACCCTGCATCTCGCGGATCTTCTCGTGCGCCTGCGAGATCGCTTGATACAGCTGAGGAAACACCACGTCGGGATCGTCACCGGAGACGACGATCGGCGCCCACCCCTGTCCACCGAGGTAGGCCTGGATGTCTTCGTCGCTGCTGCGTCCGTACACCGTCGGCCCGGCTATTTTGGCGCCGTTCACGTGCAGGATCGGCAGGACCGCGCCGTCGCGTCGTGGATTCAGGAACGCCGGGAGCTTCCACGAACCGGACAACGGCCCGGTCTCCGCTTCGCCGTCGCCGATCACGCAGGCCACCACGAGGTTCGGATGATCGAAGGCAGCACCGGCCGCATGGGCAAGGGCGTAGCCGAGTTCGCCGCCTTCGTGAATGCTTCCGGGTGTCTGCACACTCACGTGGCTGGGCACCCCGCCGGGAGCGGAGAATCGCCGACACATCCGGTGGATACCCTCGGCGTCGTCCGAGACTTCCGGATAGATCTCCGAGTACGTTCCCTCGAGATACGTCGACGCGACCAGCGCCGGACCGCCGTGCCCGGGACCGGTCACGTAAAGCCAGTCCGCATCGGTGGCGACGATGTGCCGATTGAGGAGCGTGTAGATCATCGACAAACCGGGACTGGTCCCCCAGTGCCCGAGCAGCCGAGGCTTGATGTGCTCGGCGCGTAACGGTTCCCGCAGAAGCGTGTTGTCCTTCAGGTAGATCTGCGCAACGGTCAGGTAGTTGGCCGCTGCCCACCACTTCAGGTCGAGCGCGAGCTGGTCTTCGGAATAGTGGTGATCGGTCATCAACGACTCCCGTACCTCACGAGGGTGCCCGAGCAGTCCGCCCGAGCCTGTGCTCAGAGCCGAGCCTAGGCGTAAAAAGCATCCGAGTCAGTCGGTACAGATGATTCGACGGCCATGGTCCCCGGCCGCATCCTCGACTACCTCCCCCGACGACGCCATGCCGAGAGGGGTGCCGGTTTGGTCTTGTCCCCCCCTGATGCGCTACGCTAACGCAGCCCAATCGGCACACCGAAAGTTCGGTGAGCCCCCGTAGCTCAGGGGATAGAGCGTTCGCCTCCGGAGCGAAAGGTCGCAGGTTCGAATCCTGCCGGGGGCACCCAGCTTTCTGATGGTCAGACTGACTTTCCTGGCCATCACAGTATCGAAAGTACGTCTCCGGGCACTCAAACAAATAGCTTTTTGATTCGGCTGCAAAATTGAATAGCTCCGGCACATACTTCCCTCCCGTATCCGAAACTCGGTACATCGGAGAAAACTCGGATGAACCGTCACAGGGGTCCATCCACGGCTAGGGCACCTCTAGTCGAGCAGCCAACCCGCTATCACCGCCCTGATTCTCGTCGCCACCACATCTTGGTAACGGCCTTGTGCCGCACCATCACTGCCCTCGGCTTGGTAAGGACTCATCGACACCACCAACGAAACCGCCTGGGTGGCTCAGTCAGTCAGAAAGTGCCCTGAATTCCTGGTCATCGTGGACCTTCCGATCCGCGTCACGTCAACCTCATGCAAGATCGAGTGACTCCTTTGTCTTCCACCGGGCAGACCTAAAACCCTTACGCGATCTTGATCGAGATCGAAGCCACCACTTCTCGAGACGTTGGACGAGGCCCCCTGCGAAGAACCGACACGTTCCACCACGACGCGTCATTAGAACGGTGAATCGGATCCGGCAAAGTCCACAATCGTAGCGCCGATCCCCCGTTCTGCAAGCACTAGCGGATCCTCCGACAAACAGTTCGTCGGGGTATGAACCCGACAGTACGCTGATCGCTGCTAATCTCCGCACATGGCAGACGATGTGAAGATCTTCATTAGTTGGTCCGGTGACCTGTCGCGTGAGATCACCAAAGTTATCCATGCGTGGCTCCCGAAGATGATCGACCGCGTCGATCCTTGGATGTCGGACATAGACGTGCAAGCGGGATCGCGAGCGCTGCAAGATATCGAGACTCGTTTGAATGAAAGTGCGTTCGGAATAATCGTAGTTACAACGGACAACCAAGAGAAGACTTGGCTGAACTTCGAGGCTGGTGCGCTATCCAAGCGATTCGACAACAGTCCAACCAGAGTCGTGCCCCTCTTGGTCAACTTCGACGAATTCTTCCAGATCACTGGTCCGATTCGCCAATTCCAAGGTGTAATGCTTCAGCAGAAGGGCGAACTGTACAAACCTGGCATGCTGAAGTTGCTTCAGTCGGTGGCTGTTATCGCCGAAGCCGATTGGGACTCCGTTTCGACCAGGTTCAACTGGTCCTGGGATGAATTCTGCGAGGATATTCGCGCGGTAATTGACCAGGCTGGAGACCAACCCGATCCTCCCGAATTCGACGAGAAGTCCACACTCCTCGAAATCGCCAGACGGCTGGATCGCATTGAGCGCGACGGCACGGCTCTTTCGCAACAATCAACGCTGGACCGGAATGACCCGTCCGATCCGGTGACGGCCAAAGCGATATCAAGGACCAACCGAATGCTGATCAAACACGGAATCACTCCGTTGCGCATATCGCCTGACGTCGGTGCACCCAAGCCCACATTAAAGGTCTACGTGGAGGAACACCCGGAGCCATCGCTCCGCAGTGAGGTTCGAAATCTGTCCACTGACATGACCGGATACCAGCTTCGCTTCCTCGCACGACGACGAACTCCGCGGAATGACGCTGACTTCAACACCGACAGTCCGACAAATCCCGACACAGCTACCGAAATCCAACGTCGGGAAGGTTTGGCCGTTCAATAAAAATCGGACACTAACCAATGTTGGGTATCCAGGGGTACCACAGGATCTTCCAAATTTTGAGCCGCCGTCTACCTCGCAGGAGGCGGCGATCATAAGGGGCGCGAGGCCGAGAGCGACCCCAGATAGCGCCGTGAATCCAGCAACCACAGGTTCAGGGCAATCTATCCGACTACTGTCGATCTCATGCCTCGCATCGATCCTGCTCCCACGTACACGATGCGTCAGCTGGCCGCGTTTGTCGCGGTAGCCGAGACCGGGACGATCAGTGCCGCAGCCGAGCGCTTGCATCTCTCCCCCTCCGCCCTGTCCGCGGCGCTCACCGAACTCGAACGCGCGCTCAAAGTTCAACTGTGCGTTCGCCGTCGCTCATTCGGCATTCAACTGACCCGCACCGGTGAATCCGTCCTGGTGCGTGCACGGGCACTACTTCAGCAGGCAGGCGAGCTTGAATTCGACGCACTGGGAACCGGCGGAACCGTGTCAGGCCCCATCGCGATCGGCTGTTATCCCGCTCTGGGGCCGACGGTGTTGCCGTCGATGATCGCCGGGTTCACCCGTGAGAATCCTGACGCGCAGGTGGAGTTCCGCGAGGACACTCAGAATCGGCTCCAGACACATCTCGAGAACGGCGAGTTGGACCTCGCGATCGCTTACAACCTGGACCTGTCTCCACAATTGCGCACAGTTCCGTTGGCCATCCGCGAACCCTTGATCGTCCTGGGTGCAGAACACCCACTCGCGCGGTCCGAGCGACCGATCCATCTTCCGGACCTCGCGGAACACCCGATGGTTCTCCTCGACGCGCCGCCGAGCACCAAACACGCCCTCGACGTCTGTCGCGCAGGCGGATTCGCCCCGAAGGTTGCCTACAGAACTGCGAACTTCGAGACGGCGAGGGCATTTGTCGGCCGTGGCCTCGGCTGGACGCTGTTACTCCAGCGGCCCAAGATGGACGTCACGTACGAGGGGCTCGAGGTAGTCGTCAAGACCATCGCTTCCCCTGTCGTGCCGTCGGTGCACGTAGTTCTCGCGTGGCACCAGAACACTCGCCTCAGTCGCGTCGCACGCGCTTTCATAGAATTCGTTTCACCCTCGGAATCTGCCCAATAGTCCTACTACCAGCCAGCGGAGCTGGTTCCACGCATTTTCCGTGCAAGAACCTCCAATTCTTTCGCTTTTCAATTGTTGTGGCGCACGTCATTGTTTCTTCAAGCCACATTCATCTCGAAAGGCACTTCATGACCTCCATCGCCTCACCGACCGCTACGCGCACCGCCGCGACGGTCAAGGCGCGCAAGGCCGCCCTCGGCAGCTTTGTCGGCACCGCCATCGAGTGGTACGACTTCTTCATCTACGGCACCGCCGCCGCGCTCGTGCTCGGCAAGCAGTTCTTCCCCGGCACGTCCGATCTGGCCGGCACCCTGGCCGCCTTCGCCACCCTCGCCGTCGGATTCGTCGCGCGTCCCATCGGCGGAATCGTGATGGGCCACTTCGGCGACCGCATCGGACGCAAATCCATGTTGGTCACCTCGTTGATGCTGATGGGCTGCGCCACCGTTGCCATCGGCCTGCTACCCAACTACGCCGCCATCGGCGTCTTTGCCCCCATACTCCTGGTGACCTTGCGATTCGTTCAGGGACTCGGTGTCGGCGGCGAGTGGGGCGGCGCAGTTCTGGTCGCCACCGAAAACGCACCGGAGGGCAAGAAGGGGCTGTACGGCAGCGCACCACAAATCGGTGTTCCCGCAGGCGTACTGGTGGCCAATCTCGTCTATCTCCCCCTCGCCGCCTTCATGGACGACGATGCATTCAACTCCTGGGGATGGCGAATCCCGTTCCTGCTCAGCGCAGTTCTGGTGGGCGTTGCGATGTGGATCCGTCTCGGCCTCGAGGAAAGTGACGAGTTCACCGCATCGAAGTCCGAAGCGCCGGCGGAGTCAATGCCGATCCTCGAGGTTCTGACCAAACACTGGAAGACTGTGCTCCTCGCCGGTGGAACCTTCATCGCCACCAACGGAATCGCGTACGCGTACATGGTTTACGTCCTCAAGTACGGCGAGACGGAACTCGGCTTCAGCAAAACCACCATGCTGTTTCTCCTCATCTCATCATGCCCGTTCTGGATGGCGGGAATGGCTTTCAGCGCCCACAAGTCGGACACTCTCGGACGCCGGACCGTCTACATCCGCAGTTCGATCGCCCTCGTGGTGGCGGCAGCGGTGTTCTTTCCGTTGATCGACACAGCGATCGTTCCGGTGATGCTCGTATCGATGATCGCCCTCGGCTTCACTCTCGGCTGCTGCGCCGGTCCACAAGCGGCCCTGTTCGCGGAATTGTTCCCCGCACACATCCGCTACAGCGGAGCGTCACTCGGATACCAGATCGGCGCAATCCTCGGCGGCGGGCTGGCCCCGATGATCGCCACTGCGCTCTACGCCGCCTTCGACACCTCGTTCGCCATCACCGCCTACTTCGTGATCATTGCCGTGATCAGCCTGGTGTCCATCTTCCTGCTCCCGGAACCTACTGCCGCACAGAAAGCCTCGTGACTATGTCGACTTACTTTCATCCGAAGAAGTACGCGCCCGAGGACTTCTCGTCCATGGAACCTTCGGCCGACGCACTTCCCGTCGTGATCGTCGGAGCCGGCCCCGTCGGCATGGGCGTAGCCATGGGCTTGGCGCAGCGCGGCATTCCCGTCACGATTCTCGAAGCGGCCGATCAGGTCTCGTTCGGCAGTCGCGCGATCTGCGTGTCTCGGCACAGCCTCGAAGTTGCCGAACGCCTGGGCTTCGGTGCCGAACTCGAAGGCACCGTTCTGCCGTGGGTGGGTGGTCGGAGCTACTACCGTGATCAGGAAGTACTGCACTTCCGGATGGCATCCGCCGAGCACGACGCTCGTGGCCCCATGGTCAACGTGTCGCAATCCGAGTTCGAGCAGATCATGACAGACAAGTTGCTCGCGCATCCCATGGTGAATTTCCACTGGTCGTCGTCGATCGCCGGCATCTCCGGCGGTGATGACGAGGTGACACTGACCGTCGACACCGCGTTCGGAACCCGCGAACTGCGCGCGGCATGGATAGTGGCTGCCGACGGTGGACGAAGCAAGATGCGCGAACTCAGCGGAATCCGCTTGCAGGGCAACAGCTACGAGGGCAACTACGTCATTGCCGACATTCATTGGGAATCGGAACTCCCGGCCGAGCGTCTGGTGTGGTTCGACGCACCCAGCAACCCGGGGTCCACGATCATCATGCACCGCCAACCACGGGACATCTGGCGCATCGACTACCAGCTCGATGCGTCGGACGATCCGGAAGCGGAGACGCAAGAAGATCGCATCCGTGACCGCATCACGCGTCACCTCGAGTGGCTCCAGAGCGACATCCCCTGGACCCTGGAATGGTTCGGCTTCTACCGCGCCCACGCACTCGCCCTGGAAGATTTCACTCACGGCCGTGTGCTCTTTGCCGGCGACGCCGCGCATCTCGTTCCGATCTTCGGTGTTCGCGGCCTCAACTCTGGCATGGAGGATGCCGAGACCCTGGTGTGGCAACTGGCGACCGTTATCAGTGGGGCTGCCGATACCGCAATCCTCGACGCGTATTCGAAGGAACGTCGCAGCGCGTGGCAGCAGAACGTCGACAATGCAGGCAAGTCGACGCTCATCATGTCGCCCGGCAGTCATGGATACCGGACCACCCGCGACGCCGTACTCGAACTCGCCACCAAGCGAAGCGAATTCGCGCACCTCATCAACCCGCGCCAGTCGAGTGCAACGCACGCCCGTCTCTCGCCGCTGACGTGGCCCACAGCTGCGGGCAGCGAGGGCGTATTGCCCGGGGATCCGCTGGAAGACAGGGTCGTCCAGGTCTCGGCGGACGGTTCATCTACCTCCTTGAACAGTCTGCGCGGTACTGGATTCGGCCTGCTGGCTTTCGGACTGTCAGCTGAGCTGGTATCCGAACTCGACACGCAAGCCGAGAATCTCGCTCAGGCTCTTGCACCGGAAACCGTACAGGTGATCACCGCGGGAACTACCGACTCCACGATTCCCGATGTCGAGGGTGACCTCGCATCTGCCCTCGGCGCTCGTGTCGGCGAGATCTTCGTGATTCGGCCCGACGGCTTGGTGCTGTGCCGCATCAGCGATCCCGCGCAATTGAGCGACGTAGCCAAACACCTCACTGCCGGCACCGCGCCAACGCACTTCGACTCAGCACTGTCGGTCACGCCCACTGTGATTGACGACGAAGGCCACCGCGAACACGTCTGGCTGGCACTGTCGAACGCACTCGACCAGGCTGATCCGTCCGACCGCGAAGGCTTGTTGGTGCGTCTAGCCTTGATTCTCGGTTCGCAAGCTACGTCGACGAGCTTCGACGCAGCCCTGGATTCTGCTACTCGGTAGTTCCCGCACAGCAGCTCGGCCGCGCAGGAGTCTCTCCTACGCGGCCGAGCGCATTCGCGGATGAAGCAAGTATTCAGTTGACCTCGGCCAACTCCTTTTCTTCCTCAGCGCGCCTTTCACGCACGGATCTTCCACGCAGCGAGCTCCCACGTACGAGCGGCGAGACGGTGATCGCCAAGCCCACCAGCGCGACCCCGGTGACAAGGATCAGTCCGGGATGGAACTGCTCGAACCCGGCGGTACCGGCGTCGGACGCGGTGTGCGATCCGGCGGTCACGAGGGCAGTAGTCAGAGCGAGCACGAGCGCCGCACCGACCTGAGCTGACGTGTTCACCAGACCAGACGCCAAGCCCTGCTCGGAGTCGTCGACGCCCGAGGTGGCCTGAGCCATGATCGAGGTGTATCCCAACGCGAATCCGAGTCCGAGCAGGATGACGCTCGGCAGAATCGCCACGACGTACGACGGTGAATCGCTGCCGGCGAAGAGGAACCAGAGGTACCCGACGCTCAGCGACGTCAGTGCCGCGATGATGAGCTTGGCACTGCCGTACAGGTCCACCAACCGTCCGACGAACGGTGATCCGAAGGCGACGATGATGCCTGCAGGGAGCAGCGCCATCGCCATCTTCAGGGGAGACCAGCCGAGGGCCGACTGCAGGAAGATCGTCATCATGAACTGGAAGCTCAGGTAGGAACCGAAGAGCGCGATGATGGCCAGATTCGCACGGACGATGGTGCCGACGCGCAGAAGTCCGAGGCGCACCAGCGGATGCGCCACCTTCTTCTCCACGAAGAAGAACGTCGCGAGCAGCACGGCGGCCACGGCGAACGATCCCAACGTCATCGGGTGTGCCCATCCACGGGTCGGAGCCGAAACCATCGTGTACACCGTGAGAAGCATTCCCGTCACCAGGGTGACGGCGCCGACGAGGTCGTGTCCCCCGGTATCTGCGGGACGGTCCCGCGGAATGAGGAAGTACCCACCGATCAGCGCGATGACGGCAAACGGAACCGGCATCAGGAACGTGAATCGCCAACCGGCACTGGTCAGCAGCCCACCGAGGATCAGACCGGACGAGTAACCACTGGCGCCGAACACGGAGAACACCGACAGCGCACGGTTACGGGCCGGACCTTCCTTGAACGTCGTGGTGAGAATGGACATTGCGGTCGGAGCGGTGAAGGCCGCAGCCAATCCCTTCACGAATCGTGATGCGATCAGCAGTGTTCCGTTGTCGACAAGGCCACCGACCAGCGAGGCGATTGCGAAGACGGTCAGCGCGATCAGGAAGACCTTCCTGCGCCCGAGAAGATCGGCGGTACGTCCACCGAGTAGCAACAGGCCGCCGAATCCGAGGACGTAGCCGTTGATGATCCACTGCAGCGAGGTAGTGGACAGGCCCAGTTCATTGCCGATGGACGGAAGAGCGACGCCCACCATCGACACATCGAGACCGTCGAGGAACAACACGAGGCAGAGCACCGCGAGGATGCCCCACAGCTTGAGGGACCAGCCCTCCCCTGTGGCCGGATCCGAGGATTCCGTAGAACCCGGGGATTCCGGCGAATCGAATGGTTTGAGTGTCGAGTCTGTGCAAGTCACGTCAGCGAGAATAGATGCACATGCACATAATGCACAAGCATTTAATGCAATTGCACGTAATCGAGTCTTCAACTAGAATGCGGTCGTGACGTCGGAATCCGAATTGCGCAACACCTGGCGCTCGCTGTCGACCAGCTACAACGACATCGCGTGCGAACTCGATCGCCAGATGCAGTCGGCGCATGGGCTGAGCATGAGCGACTTCGAGGCTCTCGACCGACTCATGGACGCCACGTGCGAACGTCCACGCATGCAGGAGCTTGCCTCGGAGATGTATCTGAGTCCCAGCGCGCTCTCCCGAAGCGTGGCTCGTCTCGAGAAGGCCGGACTGGTTCAGCGAGCACTGTGCGAGGCCGACCGGCGCGGAGTCTTCGTCGACGTCACCGACAAAGGACGTCAGGTACACGCGGACGCCAGCAAAATCCAACTGGCCGTACTGGATTCACGCCTGCGCGAGCAGTAGCCACACGTCAGCGGAGCACAACACAGCGCCCGGCCACCGGGCGAGGGCCGTTCCGGACTAGACTGAGCACATACCGACGCGCCTTTCTGTTGCCGTCGGCGATCGACAGCAGCGCAGCCAGCACGCTTTCACGCGGTCCTGGCCGAGGCAATCTGCCAGCGTTCCTGCGGCTTCTGCTAGTCCCTCAGGCTCCTGCCTGACATCTCTACCTGCTCCTATCGAGAGATACACAATTGAACAACGCACGCACCCTTGGAGTCATCGGACAGTCGAGCAAACCGGCAGAACGCCGGTTGCCGATCCATCCTGCGCATTTCGATCGCATCGATGCCGAACTACGTTCTCGGATCTACCTCGAAGAGGGCTACGGCCACCCCTTCGGCTACTCCGACGACTACCTCTCGCGCCTGGTTGCCGGAATCCGCACGCGCAAGCAGATTTTGGCGGAAACCGATGTGGTTCTGCTACCGAAGCCGTTGGTGCGTGACCTCGCCGAACTACGATCCGGTCAGGTTCTCTGGGGCTGGCCGCACTGCGTCCAGGACACCGAACTGACACAGATCGCGATCGACAAGAAACTGACTCTCATCGCCTTCGAGGCCATGAACTTCTGGCACAGCGACGGATCGTTCAATCTGCATGTGTTCCACAAGAACAACGAGCTCGCCGGCTATTGCTCGGTACTGCACGCCCTGCAGTTGATCGGTTCCACCGGAGACTACGGCCGCCGTCTCACTGCTGCCGTGATCGGCTTCGGAGCCACTGCACGCGGCGCGGTCACAGCACTCAAGGCGCACGGCATCCACGAAGTGAACGTCCTCACCCAACGTGGAGTCACCGCCGTCAGCTCCCCTATCCACTCGGCGCGCATGGTCTCGTTCGACAACAACAACGGTGACGTCCGTGGCAGCCACGTGATGCTCGACAACCACAGCGTGCCGGTACCCGGCTTCTTGGCCGAGCACGACATCGTCGTCAACTGCGTACTGCAGAACACCGACGCCCCACTGACTTTCCTGACCGAGGAAGACCTCATGGACTTCCAACCCGGCAGCCTCATCGTCGACGTGTCGTGCGACGAAGGCATGGGCTTCAGTTGGGCTCGCCCCACCTCGTTTGCCGAGCCGACCTTCATCGTCGGTGACAACATCACCTATTACGGCGTCGACCACAGTCCGTCGTACCTGTGGAACTCGGCATCGTGGGAAATCAGCGAGTCTCTTCTCCCCTACCTGCCCACCGTGATGGCGGGAGAGACGGCATGGAAGGCAGACGAGACCGTCGATCGGGCCATCGAAATCCGTGACGGCGTCATCGTGAATCCGGCCATCACACGGTTCCAGCACCGCTCGCCGGACTACCCGCACGCCGTCATCGCGGAGTAGCCGCCCCGATCAGGCCTGGCCGGCTGCCGCGTTGATCGGCGCCATGTCGAAATAGTCGCGCCAGGCGCTGATCTTTCCGTCCGTGACTTCGAATACCCCCATCACCGGGAGCGCTACCTCGGCGCCGTTGACGGTGAAGACGTCGACGCGTTCGTTCATCACCACGCTGCCGTCCGCGACCTGACGCTTGATCTGAAAGTCGATGTTTCCGAAGGCACCGACAAATTGCTCGATGAACGCGCGGACGGCCTCCCGGCCGACAACGGGCTCCATCGGAATGTTGTGATAAACGACGTCATCGGTGAAGTACTCGACGATCTTCGCGACATCGGCATTTGCCCACAGTGCGCAGAATTCGGTGACCAGCTTGTCCGGTGTCATTGTGTGCCAGCCTCTTTCGAATTGTCTTCGTGGGGTTCGATGATTGCCATGATGCTTTCGATCTCGCCTGCCGGTATCCCGAAGTACTCGGTGACGAAAACCGTGACGGCCGGCGCCTGGCCAGGTGTTCCGAGATCCAGCAGATACCGCGCTACGACACTCTCGCCCCACTCGCGCAGCGCGAGTTCACGTATCGCCACGATTCCGCGATACTGCTGCCCCTGTTCGAGCTCGTTGCTGATGAAAACGCCGGTGTCACCGGTTCGCTGACCGTTCTCGACTCGCCAGGCGTCGGCGGCAAAACGGACCTTCGTTGCGTCGTGAGTGAGCAATGCGTTCACGTACTCACGTGCCATGGCGATGCGCCCGCTGACCGCAGACTCCGTGGAGTGCTTGGCAATTGCGCCGAGGATCGACTCAGCCAATTCCGGTCGGCAGATCACGAGGTCCGGCAGGTAGGGGTGAGATTCGTTGTAGAGCAACGGCGAACCGTCGATGCGGCTGCAATGCAGTCCTGCTGCCTGCGCGACGCCGACCGGTGCCGCCGAATCCCATTCCCACTGCCCACCGGCGTGCAGATACGCATCGACCTCACCGCGCACCACCGCCATCGCCTTGGCGCCGGCCGACCCCATGTGCACAACGTCGGCGCCGAGTTCGGCAGCCACGGCTTCGGTGAATGCGGGCGGCCGCGAGCCACTGACGACTACCCGGAGCGGAGAGTTGGCAGTCACCGAGACTGCCTCGTCGCCACTGGAATAGACGGCGCCGAGCGCGGGCTGCGACACCGCGGCTGCGGTAATCCCACTATCGCGTTCCCAAAGCGCCACGTGCACTGCCCAATCCGAATGATCCGGGAGTCCGTATTCCTTGGAGCCGTCGAGCGGATCGATGATCCAGACTCGGGACGCCTCCAGGCGACTGCGATCGTCGGCAGATTCTTCCGAGAGCACGGCATCGCCCGGCCGCTCGGCCGCCAACCGGTCGAGGATGTAGGAATCGGCGGCCTTGTCGCCCCGCCGACCCAGCTCACGACCGTCGTCGACGCCCAGACCCTCGGCTCGGATCCCCAGGAGGATCGCACCAGCGGCCTGCGCCAATTCCGCCGCGAGTGCCTCGTCGGCGATTCTGCTGTGTGTGGATTCGCTCACCGGTCCAACACTTCCATAATTCGCAGCGCAAGTTCGGTAGGCGTTCCGTCTTCGGGTCTGATCACCAACTCGGGGCTTGTCGGAGCTTCGTAGGGATCGTCGACGCCGGTGAATCCCGTGATTTCCCCGGCCCTGGCCTTGGCGTACATACCCTTGGGGTCTCGGGCTTCACATTGCTCGATCGGGGTGTCGACATAGACCTCGACGAACTTCAGTCCAGCGGCCTCGTGCGCCGCCCGCACTCGATCACGATCTTCGCGGTACGGGCTGATCAGGCAGGCCACTGCCACGGCCCCGGAATCGGCGAACAATTGCGCCACCGAGCCGACTCGGCGGACGTTCTCGGCGCGGTCATCGGCACTGAATCCCAGATCCGCGTTCAGTCCGTGCCGGAGGTTGTCGCCGTCGAGGCGGTACGCCGGGATACCCGCGGCCACCAAACGCCGCTCGAGTTCCACCGCGATCGTGGACTTACCCGAGGCCGAGAGACCGGTAAGCCACACAGTCCCGCCGGTAGTCGCACGTTCCTCGCGAGAGACCTCCGAACTGTGCCAGACGACGCGCGATTCCTTGAGTGTCGGTCCGTTGATCATTCCGGCTGCGACGGTGTTGCCCGTGGTCTCGTCCACGAGAATGAAGCTGCCTGTCACGCGGTTGCGGCGGTAGGGATCGAACATCAACGGCTGCTGCGTTTTGATCGAGATGCGACCGATCTCGTTGAGGGACAGAGATTCTGCCTTCTCGTCGCGGTGCAGAGAATTGACGTCCAGGCGATAGTCGAGCTTGACGATCTGCGCCTTCGTGAAGCGCGTGGTGTGCAGCAACGAGTAGCGATTGTTTTCCGACAGCGTGGTCTGTTCGGTCAGCCAACAGACCATCGCATCGATTTCCTGCCCGACCTGCGGCCGGTTGTTGAGCCGACACAATTGGTCCCCACGGCTGACGTCGAGATCGTCGGTCAGTTCGATGCACACGGCCGCGGGCGCAAACGCCTCGTCGATCACGTCGCCGCCCGGCCCGTGCACTGCCTTCACCGTCGACGTGAATCCAGAAGGCAACGCCACGATTTCGTCGCCCGGCTTGAAGACGCCACTGGCCACCGTTCCCGCGTAACCACGGAAATCGTGGAGGTCGGCGTCGGTCTGCTTCTGCGGACGGATCACGTACTGCACTGGAAACCGAGCATCGATCAAGTTGCGATCCGACGCGATGTGCACCTGCTCCAGATGGTGCAACAGCGACGGCCCGTCGTACCACGACATGTTCTCGGTCCGCGCAACGATGTTGTCTCCCAACAGCGCCGAGACTGGAATGAACGTCAGATCGTGGACGTCCAACTTGATCGCGAACTGCCGGAATTCTTCCTTGATCTCCTCGAATCGTTCCTGAGACCAGCCCACCAAGTCCATCTTGTTCACACACAACACGAGGTGGGGAATACCCAGAAGAGTCGACAGGAAGGCATGGCGCCGCGTCTGTTCGAGCACTCCTTTACGGGCATCCACCAGGATCAGGGCGAGATCTGCAGTCGAAGCGCCGGTCACCATGTTGCGGGTGTACTGCTCGTGCCCGGGAGTGTCGGCGATGATGAACTTGCGATGAGGGGTGGCGAAATACCGGTGGGCCACGTCGATCGTGATGCCCTGTTCACGCTCGGCGCGCAATCCGTCGGTCAGTAGCGCGAGGTTGGCGTACTCGTCTCCCCGTTCTCGACTGCTCCGCTCCACGGCCTCGAGTTGATCCTCGAAGATCGACTTGGAGTCGTAGAGCAACCGGCCGATGAGTGTGGATTTACCGTCGTCGACACTGCCCGCCGTAGCAACTCTCAGCAGTTGCGGCATCAGAAGTACCCCTCTTTCTTACGATCTTCCATGCCGGCTTCGGAAATACGGTCATCAGCTCTGGTTGCGCCACGCTCGGTAATGCGGCTCGCAGCAACCTCTTCCACGACGGCGGCCGGCGTTTCGGCCGACGATTCGACGCATCCGGTGCACGTTGCGTCGCCGACCGTGCGGAAGCGCACCAACGCCTCGTAGGACTCCTCACCCGCGCGGAGCTCGAGGAAGCGGGTGCGTGCCAACAGCATTCCGTCCCGCGGAACCACCTCACGCCGATGGGCGTAGTAGATGCCGGGAAGGTCGATCTGCTCGCTCTCGATGTACTGCCAGATGTCGAGCTCTGTCCAATTGGAGAGCGGGAAGATCCGAATATGTTCGCCCTTACGGTGTTTGCCGTTGTACAGGTTCCACAGTTCAGGCCGCTGCACCTTGGGATCCCACTGCCCGAACTCGTCTCGGAAGCTGAACACCCGCTCCTTGGCTCGCGCTTTCTCTTCGTCGCGGCGAGCACCACCGAACACTGCGTCGAACTTGTTGTCGCGAATTCCGCGCAGCAGCGCGTGCGTCTGCAGGCGATTGCGACTGGAACCGACTCCGGTGTCCTCGATGACACGTCCGGCATCGATGTCGTCCTGCACGCTGGAGACGACAAGCCGCAGGTTGAAGCGATCGACCGTGCGGTCACGGAACTCGATCACTTCGTCGAAGTTGTGACCGGTGTCGACGTGCATCACGGCGAACGGCAATGGCGCAGGCCAGAACGCCTTGGCTGCTACGTGCAGCATCACGACGGAATCCTTACCTCCGGAGAACAGGAGGACCGGCTTTTCGAAGGTCGCTGCGACTTCGCGGAAAATATGGACCGCCTCCGCTTCGAGGGCTCGCAGTTGCGACAACTCGTAGGCGGGCGGGGTCTGGAGTGTTGCCATGTCTTTCGCTCCTGAGCATCACTGACTCCGTTGCGGGAACTTCGTCACCGCATCGGTACATTTATGTACCGGACTGGTTCTAAATTGAACGCAATCACAGAATAGAACTCGTTCTACCCAAAGGTCAATGACCGGCAACCAGACGTCACTGACCGCGAACCGGACTCCGTCCACCAACTTCCGCCGTCACCGCATCTGCCGCCGCAACCAGCGCCGCGGCGCGTCGCTCGATCTCGGCACCCGAAATTGCGCCGCCGACATACAGCGTGAGCACCAGCGCCTGATGCCCTTCGGCGTCGTAGGTCGGGGCGGCGATGAGACTGACCGGATGCTCGTCGTCAGAGCTGATGTCGCGCCCGAGGTACACCCGCTCGCCCAGGCTCGAGACCATCTCACCGAGCAGCTCACGCACTTCGGGCGGAAGATCGTGCGTCGCAACACCCGCCATCAACGTATGAAGTCGCTGCCCCACCGGATCCAGACTTTCGACCAGGTACCCCGCGGATCGGCACTCGCGGACCACGTTCCACAGACGCTCGCGATCCAAGCGCACCGGCAAGCTCGGCTCCTTGCTCAGCCAACTGTCCATGTCGTGATCCGAACCCCAGAGGACGTACATCAGTCCGACCGGCGGAGCGAACGGATACACCTGACCGACCTTGGCGGTGCGACGCGCGCCGATCGGTCCGGTCACTTCGAGAACACTGATCTGATCACCGATCACACCGGACGCCGTGCACGTCGTGCCGAACTCCGCGCTCACCTTCTCCAGGTGGGTGCGGGCAATGGGTCCGACGGCAAATCCTCGCTGAGCTGCACGTCCGGCCGCGATCAAAGCTGGACCGAGCCCGTAGGTCTTGGACACCTCGTCCCGTGTCAGGTACCCACGGTCAGCCAGCGCCGTGAGAATTCCCAGGCAGGTCGGCTTGCTGATCTCGAGGGCGCGGGCGAGTTCCGACAGCCCGAACCGCTGGTCAGGGCGGCCGACGAGGTAGTCGAGCACCTGAACCACCCGTTCGGTGGGAGGCGATTGCCTCCCCCTCGAGCGACCCCCTTCAGGCGCCTTCTCCGGTCCACCCATTGACCACTCCCTAGAACGCGTTCTATTGTCGGAATACCAAACATCTACCCCATAGGTACATATTTGTACCACGACGCTCTGGGCCGGCGACATAGTCGGAACTGTGAGGAGCCAGCGTGCTGACGGACCCGTTTGCCGAGGCGATCGCCGAAGCCGAGAAATTGATCGAGACTGCGCCGCACATCAGATCCGAGCAGGATCTACTGGAGGGATACCAATATCTGGCCGGCGGAATCATCGCGACGACGCATGCCGCGTGGGCCGGTGAAAAGACCCATCCGAGTTTCATCCAGGGCACCGGACCGTTCACCAAGATGGGCCTCGACAACCCTGACACCCTGTACTTCGGCGCTCGTATCAACGACGACAAGGAATACAAGGTCACCGGAAAGCGCGGCACCACAGCCGATCTCAGCTTCCAGGTATTGAGCGGAAACTACACCAATTCGAATGTCCCCGGAAGCGAGATCGCCTTCGACGACCGCGAACTCGAGATAGACGACGACGGTAACTTCGTCGCGTGGTTCGGCCCCGGTCCTGCCGACGGACGAGCCAACTACTACACCCTGGCGCCAGGATCCTCGCAGTTGGTCGTGCGCGAGGTCTACAGCGATTGGAGTCAGCAGCGCGGCGTGATCCGCATCGAGCGCACCGATTCGATCGGCATCGCGCCGCCGCCCCTCACCGCGGAAGAGACCGAGAAGCGGTATGCACGGGCCGGGAAGGCCCTGGTCACGCGGGTCAAGACGTGGCTGCAGTTTCCAGAGTGGTTCTACCTCAAGCTCACGGTCAACACCATGACCGAACCGCGACTGACTCCGGGCGGACTGGCGACGCAGTACTCGTCGGTGGGACATTACGAACTCACCGACGAGCAGGCGATGATCATCACCGTTCCGGCGTCGGACGCACCGTATCTGGGATTCCAACTCGGGAGCCTCTGGTACATCTCGCTCGACTACGTCAATCATCAGACCTCCCTCAACAACGGCCAGGCGCAGGTCGATCCGGACGGGATGGTCCGAATGGTGGTCAGCGCGAAGAACCCCGGTGTCATCAACTGGATCGAAACCGTCGGACATCCGCGCGGCATTCTTCAGTTCCGTTGGCAGCGCGTATCCCGTGAGCTGACGCCGCAGGACGGCCCAACCGTCGACATCGTTCCAGTCGAAGATATTGCGAAGCACCTGCCGCATTTCGACACCAACGCCATCACCGCCGAGGAGTGGGCAGCGCGAATTGCCCAGCGCCAGGGCGCCATCGACAACCGAATGCTGGGGTAATCATGACCGCATTGCTCGAAGACCGTGTAGTAGTCATCTCCGGAGTCGGTCCGGCACTCGGCCGCGCTTTGGCCATTCGTTGTGCGTCGGCCGGCGCGAGTCTTGTTCTCGCAGCGCGCACGCAATCGCGACTCGACGACGTCGCGAAGGAAATCGTCGATGCCGGTGGACGCGCCGTCACCGTGGCCACTGACATCACCGACCAGGCTTCCGCCGAGAATCTGGTCGCCGAATCCATTGCCGCCTACGGCAAAGTCGACACCCTGATCAACAATGCATTCTCGATACCGTCGATGAAACCGTTGGCTCGCACCGATTACCAGCACATCCGCGACAGCATCGAACTGACCGTACTGGGTGCGTTGCGTCTGACTCAGCTGTTCACGCCGGCCCTTGCCGATTCGGACGGCTCCGTGGTGAACATCAATTCGATGGTGTTGCGGCATTCGCAAGAGCGGTACGGCAGCTACAAGATGGCAAAATCGGCCCTCCTCGCCATGTCGCAGTCCCTGGCCACCGAGCTCGGTCCGCACGGAATTCGTGTCAATTCTATTGCACCCGGCTATATCTGGGGCGATACCCTCAAGGGTTATTTCGCACACCAGGCGGAGAAGTTCGGCATGACCGTCGAGCAAATTTACGAGCACACCGCCTCGAACACCGACCTCAAGCGCCTACCGACGACAGATGAAGTATCCGACGCGGCGATCTTCCTGGCGTCTCCGATGGCCAGCGCGATCACGGGCCAATGTATCGACGTCAACTGCGGCGAATTCCATCACTAGGAGCACCATGACTGAACGCACTCACGTCGGCACCGTCGAGGATCTCCACGCCTCGGCAACGCGGATGACCGGACTTACGGATTTCGGCGTCGACGATTACACCGAGGCTCTGTCGGTCCTCCTTGAGTCCTACGACCGCGACGAGGATCTGACCCCCTTCGGCAGCAAGATCTCTCGGGTATTCCTTCGCGGCGCGCTGGTGGCACGTCTGCTCAGTGAATCGGCATGGAAGGAACACCCTGAGCACGCCGACGTCAAGATCGAGCGTCCGATCTTCGTCACCGGATTGCCGCGCACCGGCACCACGGCCCTGCACCGCCTCCTCACAGTCGACCCGGCCCACCAGGGCCTCGAGATGTGGCTGACCGAGTTTCCGCAGCCTCGACCACCTCGTGACACGTGGGAGTCGAACCCGGTCTTCGCCAAGATCGAGGAGACGTTCGGGCAGCACCACGTCGAGCATCCCGAATTCATGGGCGTGCACTACATGTCAGCCAGTGAAGTCGAAGAGTGCTGGCAGCTGCTACGCCAGACGTTCAAGTCCGTGTCCTACGAGTGCCTGGCGAACCTGCCCACGTACTCCGCATGGCTGAAGGACCAGGAATGGTCGAATGCCTATGCACGACACAAGAAGAACCTGCAGTTGATCGGTCTGCCCGATCAGGATCGACGGTGGGTCCTCAAGAACCCGAGCCACCTGTTTGCGCTCGACGAATTGATGCAGGCGTACCCCGATGCGCTCGTCATTCAGACTCACCGCTCCCCTACGACGATCATTCCGTCGGTGTGCAGCCTGGCCGCTCAGGCAACGGATGGTTGGTCGAACACGTTCACCGACAAGGTGATCGGCGAAAGTCAGCTGGAATTGTGGGCCAGGGGTCTCGAGCAGTTCGACAGTGCACGCGCACACCACAATCCGGCACAGTTCATCGACGTCGACTATCAGGACTTCGTCACCGATCCGCTGGGCACCGTCGAGAACATCTACACACACTTCGACATCCCGTTGACATCTGCCGCGCAGCAGTCGATGGAGGCCATGCACGAGGAAAGCCGCTCGGGTGCTCGCCGACCTTCGCACAAGTACACGCTCGAGGAGTTCGGTCTGACGAAGGAGCAGGTGGAAGAGCGATTCGGAACTCGCTGACCCCCGCCGCCCGACGACCTTGCTGACAACTGAAGCCCCGCCGACCGGCGGGGCTTCAGTGATCGAAACGCGGTCAGCTGCTGAGATGCTCACCCAGCAGTCGGTCCAACTCGACCGGCGCCTCGTCCGGAATCCAGTGGCTCACGCCGCTGAGAACCTCGAACCGGTACGGGCCGTCGACAAACGCGGGGGTGAGCGCAGAACCCTTGGGCCCGATGGCAGCATCGCCGTCGCTCCAGACGTGCATGGTCGGCACGGTGACCCGGGCAGTTGCGGGGTTCGGCTTGGTCATCCACATCGCGCGATACCAGTTCAGACCACCGCGCAGGCGGCCGGGAGCCAGCATGGCATTCAGATCGCGCCGTGCGTTCTCCGGCGTCTGTCCGCTCGAGATCAGGAACTTCTCACCCGCCGACGTGGAGGACAGAACCTTCTCGGGAACGAAGGGCAATTGGAACGCCCCCATGTACCACGATTTCAGTCCCTGTGTGCTGGTCACCATCGCCTTGACGAACGCAAGTGGATGCGGAACCGACACCGCGGTAACAGTATTGAGCAAATCGGGCCGCTCGGCAGCGACCTGCCATGCAACTGCGGCACCCCAGTCGTGGCCGACCAGGTGCACCTTCCCCACACCGAGTGCGTCGATCAATGCGACAGAATCTGCGGCAAGCTCTGACCCGCGGTACGCCCAGCGCGCTTTCGGCCGCGCGCCGGGTGAGTACCCTCGCTGATCCGGTGCGACGGTACGGAAGCCGCGGGCGTGCAGTAGCGGTGCGAGCTGATCCCACGAACTCGAATCCTGCGGAAAACCGTGCAGGAGGACCACGACCGGACCGTCGATCGGCCCTTCGTCGCGTACGTCGAAGGTCAGTCCGGACCGGGAGTACGAGGTGAGGCGATCCGCCGGTGAAGTCATAGCGCCACGCTAGTCTTCGCGACACCCGTAGTTGGAGCCTTTTCGCCGGCGCGCAGGAATTGACCCGTCTTTTCGGTTCCGAATCCCGGGGCGAATTCGCCGTCGCTGTAGACGAGTCGGCCGTTGATCACTGTCGCGACGGCTGCATCGTCGCTGCGGTTGACCATCCGGCTGATTCCGCCGTACTCGGGGACGGTTGCCTCGAACAACCCGTCGACCGACTCGTCGAGCCCGGCCGGGTCGATGACAACGAAGTCCGCGCGGTCACCCTGGCGTAGATGCCCGGCATCGATTCCGTACCAGTCCGCCAACTCTCCGGTCAGGCGGTGAATTGCGCGCTCGATGGTCAGGAACGGCTTGCGATCACTCTGGGCGTCCTTGACGCGCTTGAGGAGCCGCACCGGGTAGTTGTAGAACGCCATGTTGCGCAGATGCGCACCGGCATCGCCGAAGCCCATCTGTACGCCGGAACTCGCAGCGAGTTTCTTGGCGAACTTGGGACGATGATTTGCAATGGTGGTGCGCCAGCGAAGATCTCGCCCGTACTTGACCACCAAGTCGAGGTACGCGTCCACCGGGTGCACTCCCCGGATGTCTCCGACCTGACCGAAGTTCTTGCCGATCAACGTCTCGTCCGGACAACCGACGATGACGGCGTCGTAGAAATTGCGGTGCCAGATGCGGGGTGAGAACTTGTTGTCGTAGTCCTTGCGGAATGCGCGGCGGTACGACTCGTCCTGGAGCAGCTTGTTGCGCTCCACCTGGTCCTTGAGATGCAACGCGGCGGCGCCGGCACCGAACTCCTCGAACACGACGAGGTCGATTCCGTCTGCATAGACCGTGAAGGGAACCGGAAGGTGCTGCCACTTGAAATCGGTCTTGGCGAAACGGTTCAGCAGTGGGGCCGCAGCGAGCATGAAGTACACGATCACCGGGTAGGCCTTCGAATCCGCACCGGAGAGCAGCGAAGTCTTGAGCGGCTTCTTGCGTCCGATCGCAGAACTCTCGGCGAAGAACGCCGCGACGTTCGGATGCAGGTTGATGGTCGGAGCGCTCTGCAAGATCTTTCCGCGATCACGAAGGATACGGTTGAGGAATCGGAACTCCTTCCACCGCGCGTACGTCGACGGCAAAGAGCGAGAACGGTATTCGTCGCCGTCGATCTTGTCGAGCGCATTGGTCATCGACGACAGGCCGAGCATCCCCGCATCGATGGCGTCCTCGAGCATCGAGCCCATACGCCCGAGCTCCGAGCGGCTCGGCTTGACCTTCTTGTCTGTGCCTCGCCCCAAACCGAGTACGTGAGTACGAATGTCGGAGTGGCCGATGAATGCCGCGACGTTGGGTCCGAGCGGGAGCGCGTCGAGTGCGGCGGCATAAGCGGCGGGGCCGCTCCAAGTCTTGTTCGCTTCGAGGATGCTCAGCACCGCATCGTGGGGAACTGCTTCGACTCGGCTGAACAGGTCCGCGATCTCGCGCGGGGTCGAATACACCGTAGACAGTGAGCAATTACCGAGCACGACCGTCGTGACGCCGTGGCGAACCGATTCCGGAAGCCCTGGGCTGACCAAGGCTTCGGCGTCGTAGTGCGTGTGGACGTCGACAAAGCCGGGGAGAACCCACTTGCCGGCCGCATCGATCACCTCGGTGTCCGGCCCGATTTCGAGGCTCGTCGTGGACACCTCCGCGACCACGCCGTCTCGAACTCCGAGATTTCGACGTAGACCAGGAGCCCCCGTCCCGTCGAACCACAACCCGTCGTTGACCACGATGTCGAAAGCAGACACTGTCGGACTCCTCGCCTCACGTATGTGTTACCTCACGTTATAGACAGCGTTGAGTAAAAGTCAATGAACCTTACGAGCGAATACATAAGATGTCGGAATGGCTGCAGTCCCCCGCTCCCCCGAAGACCGTCAGAGGCAAATCCTCGAGGTGGCGGTGCACATGTTGCGGACCGAGCCTTTCGATCAGCTGTCGATGGACCGGGTTGCGGCCGAGGCCGGCGTCTCACCGCCGCTGCTGTTCCACTACTTCAAAAACAAAAAGGGTTTCCAGAACGCCATACTCGAGGCCGCCTCGGCCGATCTCGAAGATCGAATGCGGCCGGATCCCGAGCTACCGATCACGTCCCAGCTGCGTTCAGGTATCGAAACTTTCGTCGATGCCGTTATCGAGCACCCCACTATTTACCTTGCCGTTATGCGGATGGCCGGCAGCGGCGACGTCCGGATGCGCACGATCTACCGCGGGATGCGCCGCACCTTCACCACGTGGATCGTCGCCGCGCTCACGGATCTGAGCATCGAGTCGAATGCGACGGTCGAGGCAACCATTGCCGGATGGCAGGCATTCATGGAGGAAATCGTCGTCAACTGGATCGACGAGCCGACCCTCGAACGAGGCGAGATGGTCGACCTCTGCGAACGAATTTTCTATCACTGCCTACCGGCCGCCGGCATCAGCGTCGAGCAAATTGTGGCGGCAACGGTGGCTGCGACAGCTAGCGAGTCCGGCGCAACACAACTGTGATCTGCGCGCCGGGGTTTCACAGGTGGTCACGATTGGGTATCTTGCTTGCAGTGGCGCTGGACCACGACCCCAACACATGAAGGATCCAACATGGAGTCTGTCGAAAACGTATTGCCCGAGGGTGTCAAGCTCGAAGACATCTTGAGTGTCCTCAAGGTCGCAGTTGCGGGCATCGGCCTCATCAGCGCGTTGTCGGCATTCAGCTGATCGCAAAGCGTCATCGACAGGCCGGACTTCGGGGAGTCCGGCCTGTTTTTTGTTTCCGTTCCTGAACAATCCGTGAACTTCTCAGCAACTTCAGTGCAAAGTGGTCATTTCGACCCAAACAAGCGTCCAATTTGCTAATTTGTGTCTGCGACACGAGGTCGCATGGAAACACCACGCAGACACAACCTTGTACATACACACCTGTACATACGACACGGAGGACCGAAACATGGGTTCCATCAACACCCTCAGCGCCGTCATCGACATCATCAAGGTCGTCCAGCCGTTGATCGCCAAGCTCAACCTCAGCTGATTCGCTTGCACCACACCCCTGCCAGGGCGTAACTCGAAATGGGGCCGACAATGTCGGCCCCATTTTCCGTCGGCGCCTGACCTCAGCCGAGCGCCTTCTTGATCTCTCCTGCCAGCGCCGAGGCCAGTTGCGGCGGCACCGCATTGCCGATCATCGTGCGCACCGCTCCCCACTTGCCTTCGAAGACGTAGTCGTCGGGAAAGGTCTGGAGGCGAGCAGCTTCTCGAACGGTCAACGATCGGGTGTGTTTCGGATGCACATTGCGTGAAGCCGAGATCATCCCGAAAGTGGTTCCGACCGTCGACGCCGGCTCGTCCCACCGCAGTCGCTTGTACGTCGTGTTGTATCCGGACGACGGTCGCATGGCCGGATCCTCGTTGTCGTGAGCCGACATTCCTTCCGGCACATCGCGCAGCCACCGCAGGACGTGCTCGGGATGCTCGACGGCCCAGTGCAACGGATCTGTTTCGCATGCCTGCCCCGATTCCAGCGGGGCCAGGTCGACGGTGGCGTCACGAAAAGTTCGCAGCGGCGCAACACCATTCACGCCGTGAGTCTTCGGCGGAAAACGCAGTGGCCCGATACCACTGTCGCGGCGCGTCGCCACGATGAACACTCGCTCCCGGAACTGCGGGACTCCGTAATCCTGCGCATTGACCGTATTGACCGACGCGTCGTAACCGCGTGCAGCCATCTCGCTGAGAATCCGGTCGACGACCATCCCGCCGTCCGGGTCTTTCATGCTCAGCAGCAGTCGCACGTTTTCCATCACCACGACCTTCGGTCTCACCAGATCGGCGAGCTCGAGTAGGTTCCGGAAGAGATGGTTACGCGGATCGTCGCGGTCTCGCCGGCCGGCGAGACTGAAACCCTGACACGGCGGTCCCCCAGCCAACACATCGATATCCACTTGTGCCAGAAGATCTTTCACACGGCCTTCGTCGATCGCCCGGATGTCCTCACCGAGGCACTTCGCGCCGGGGAAGTTCCGATCGAAGGTAGCGCGCGCCTCCGGCACGACTTCGATGTATCCCTCTACCGAAAACCCCGCCATCCGAAAGCCTTCGGCCATACCGCCACAACCCGAGAACGCCGTCAATACGGTGGGGCCGCCGCTTCCTGCCCCTTCGATCGCACGCCGGGTCACCGAGGCGGGGTCGTTGACCGGTGTCGCCCGACGCGCGCGAGTGCTACCGCTCGATCGCTTCCGCGGAGCCGCGTACGTGCCCTCGCGCTTCGCGGATTCCAATGCGGTGAGGGCCGCGAGAACTGCTCGCTCCGCCGGTGGTTTGGGATACGCCTTGTCGAGTTCCCACGCGGAGACGACGGCTGACGAGACTCCCGCGAGGCGGGCGAACTGGAATTGACTGATCCCCACGTCCAAGCGCCGCGATCGCAGGTCCTGTCCCGAAATCAATTCAGTGCCTCACTCATGTGGTCCGCTCGCTCCGGCAGCCCAGACTATCTCAGCCGACGACGTGAACCAGGACTACACAAGAGAGACCGGCAGGCGGTATGCCTGCCGGTCTCCGACACGAGCGGATGACGGGACTCGAACCCGTGTGAACGGCTTTGCAGGCCGGTGCCTCTGTTGGCGAACGCTAACCGCTGGATGAATGACTGCTCGCCAGCATCGTATTGACGCCTGCCGCGTCACGACTGCGCGCGATCTGTACGTCCGTGGTACCTCCAAGTACGGGGGACGTTGCGCGGAACTGCAGGAGGTGTCGGACCATTCGGATACGATAACCCGCTGTGACGACTGAATCGCCCGTACCGAATAGCGCTCCTTCGTGCCTAATTTCATATAGTCACGACAGCCCAACGCATCGACAGCACGTGCTGAGTATCGCCGAAGCCCTTCGTAACAATGGCGTCGACGTCACACTCGATCAATATGTAGAGCACACACCACCACCATCTTGGCCTCGATGGATGCGTGAACAGATTGAACATTCCGACTTCGTGCTGGTCGTCGTCACAAAGGACTACGCTGAGCGCTACAACGGTAGACCCCTCGCCGACCGAGGTCGCGGCGCGGACTGGGAGGGGCTGATAATCACCGGCGAGCTATACACTTCCCACCAGTCCAAAGTTAAGTTCATTCCGATCGTCACGAACAGCGCCGATGTCCAACATATCCCGGCCGTGCTGGATCAAACAAGTTTTCACAACCTTGAGAAACTCTCGCAAGATGCATTGATCCCCCTGCTTCGCCAGATATTCGAAAGACCATCGATTACGCCTGCGCCGCTGGGGATTCCACGGTTTGAGATTGAAGACGATCCCGTCGAAACGGCTACAAAGTTGCTCGCCTCGAACGCCACTGATGCAGAGACAACGCTAAAAACACTGGCCGGAAGTTCGAACCTGGACATTGCGGCCCGCGCTGCCTTCACCCTTGGCGAGATCTACTACGAATCGCAGCAGTACAGCCGCTCCTCAGAAGCGTTCCTCCGATCGGTTCAGTGTGGCCCCAAGACGAGCGTCTTTGATGCCGCCCGGCGTGAGCTCTCGAATGTTGCAGCGGTCATTAACCAGCACTACGGACCACTAAGCGCAGGCACGTTTGCCCGCAAATGGATTTCCGATATACAGGCGGGAAATGTGCCCGAAGTCTGGCAGGCAATCGACAAGGATTTCAGAGTCGCATTGGCGCAAGATTGGATACTTGCCAACAAAGATCATGAAACGCTACAGGGCTTGGATCGCGAACACCTCGCAGACGAGCTTCGGAAACTCGAGCCGACACACGCGCTATCTGTGCACTTCCTTTCCTCGCAAATGGAAAAGTTGTCTAAAATTGTGGAAGGCATAGATGACTCGTGGGGCATCGCCGAAAAGCCACGCCGCTTCGGGCTCGATTTTGAAATCATCATTCTTACACCAACTGAGGGCGAAGTCCTAATTTGGGAAGCCGGAATGAATCTCCAAATGCTACCTATTGTGTTGCGCCGACGGATGGGCAATTGGTTGATCGTCGGCACCGGCGTTCCGCCTGCAATTCCGATTCCAGGATGGCCACCAACCCGACAGGAAATACCTCTTGACGGGATCGGCACCGGCCACGCAAGCCCCTAGCCTGGACAGCCGCATACAGTTTCAGCCTACAGGGGTCCCATCTCCTTAGGCCTTCTCATTGCGCGGTGGCCCTCGGATAGATAGCGCATTCCGGTCGAGGGAGACCAAACTGCAATGGTCCAGAGCGAAAACGTCCCATACGTAAACGTCTAGAGCAGAAACGCCGTACTATTCAGCGGTTTACAAACCATCGCGGCAGGCGCTGCACCTGGTCGGCCCCCACCCCACGCTGTCATAGCGTCTGCGTGGTCGTCCAAAAACACGCGGGCGTGCACCGCCAAAGCAATGTTGGCGTAACCTCTGAACGTGCGACACAACGGTTGAATCAAGCTCGCGACGCACAGACTGCCGTTACGTGTGCTGCAACCGTCCAGTACGTGTGCTGCAACCGTCCAGCCGAAATCGGTATTCTCTGCGCACACGCTGACACGATCTGCGATACAAATCGGGGCTGACCGTGTTGGCCAGCCCCGACGCCCGAGCGGATGACGGGATTCGAACCCGTGTGAACGGCTTTGCAGGCCGGTGCCTAGCCACTCAGCCACACCCGCGTCACTGAGTAACTCTGCCCCGAGTCACGGCGTCGAACCACAGTTCCGCTCAGCATGATTCGAGTGCAATCCCACCAAACGTTCCAGTCTCTGGGAAAACTGCGGGCCCTTCGGGAACAAATCGGTCAGTCTCGATGCTGACTCCCTCGGTGGGCGCAGGTCATTCGATTGCGGCCCAAATTTCGACCGAACGACCGAGCAGTTCGCCAGACCCAGACAACCCAGAAGGTTTCATGAGTGCCGAGAACACCGCCGTCGCCCCGCCCGTCAAGGCAGCCCCGCCTGTGAAGGCAGCTCCGCCCTCGGAGGCGGCCCCGCTGGAAACGAGCAGTGTCGACCGCAAGCCGAGTGTCGGCAAGATCCTGGCCCTCGGTTCCATGACGGCGCTCGGGCCCTTCACCATCGACATGTACCTGCCCGCCCTGCCGGATATCGGCGCCGATCTCGGGGTCTCGTCGTCAACGGTTCAGCTGACGATCACCGGAACCCTCATCGGCCTGGCGCTCGGACAGCTGTTGGTCGGGCCGCTCTCGGACACGCTCGGCCGCAAGAAGCCGCTGCTTGCCGGAATCGGCGTGCACATCCTGGCGTCGCTGCTGGCGGTCTTCGCACCGAGCATCGCGGTCCTCGGCATCCTGCGGGTTTTCCAGGGAATGGGCGCGGCAGCCGCGGCAGTGGTCACCATGGCGATCGTCCGCGACCTCTACAGCGGTAACACCGTTGCCGTCGTGATGAGCCGGCTGATGCTCGTGCTCGGTGTTGCACCGATCCTGGCGCCCAGCATCGGCGGCGCTCTCCTCGTCGCCCTCGACTGGCGCGGGATCTTCGTCGTCCTGGCATTGATCGGCGTCGGCACGGCGATGATCGGGGCGTTCGGACTCGCCGAAACACTGCCGAAGGAAAAGCGTCGCCCGAGCGGATTGAAGTCGGTTCTCCGTACCTACGGTTCGCTGCTCGGCGACCGCACGTTCATGGTCCTGACGCTCGTCTCCAGCGTCGGCATGGCGTCGTTGTTCGCGTATGTCTCAGGCGCGTCATTCGTCTATCAGGACCAGTACGGCCTCAATCAACAGGAGTTCGCGCTGCTCTTCAGCGCAGGCGCTATCGCGTTGATCGGTGCTTCGCAGGTCAACGTCCGACTGCTCGACCGCTGGACTCCTCAGCAGATCACCAAGTGGGCGCTCGTCGCTGCGGTTGTCTCCGGCGCGGTAGTTATCACTGTCGCGGTCCTCGAACTGGGCGGGCTGGCCGGATTCGTGATCGCACTGTGGGCCATGGCAGGCGCCATCGGCTTTGTTCTCCCCAACGCCCCGGCGCTGGCTCTCGCTCGTCACGGCGAAGCGGCCGGTACTGCTGCGGCGATGCTCGGTGCGTTTCAGTTCGGCGTCGGCGCGGCCATCGCGCCCGCCGTCGGCCTACTGGGAAACACCAGCACGGCTCTGGCCGTCACGATGACGGCGTGTGTGTCGCTCGGGCTGATCGCTCTTCTGGCTACGACCCGAAAGAGCGAATCGGTCTAACCGGCAGCGGAGAACCACTCGCTGTAGAAGGTGGCAAGTCCCAGGACGCACGAGATCGCGACGAAGATCCAGAATCTTGCGATCACGACGGTTTCCGGCCAGCCGAGTAACTCGAAGTGATGATGGATCGGGGCCATCTTGAATACGCGTCGGCCGGACGATCGGAACACCAGAACCTGGATGATCACCGACAGGATCTCAGCGACGAACAGGGCGCCGATGATGACCATCAGCAGCTCGGTGTGCGTCGTGACGGACAGGCCGACCACCAGGCCGCCGAGCGCCAAGGAGCCGGTGTCGCCCATGAAGATCTGAGCCGGGGCGGCATTCCACCAGAGGAAGCCCAGGCACGCTCCGCCTGCTGCGGCAGCGACGATCGCGAGATCGAGAGGGTCGCGAACGTCGTAGCATCCGGCGGCGGGCTCGAGGACACACGAGTTCCGGTACTGCCAGCCGGCGATGACGACGTAGGTCCCCAGGATCATGCCCATCGAGCCGGCTGCGAGACCGTCGAGACCGTCGGTGAAATTGACGGCGTTGGACCAGGCGAACACCAGAATGCAGAAGAAGACCACGAAGCCGATGGCCCCCATCGAGAACACCGAGATGTCACGAACGTGGGACAGATACTGACTGCCTGGTGTGACTCCGTTGTTGTTGGAGAACTGCAGGAACAGAATGCCGAAGATGATGGCGCTCGCCAGCTGACCAACGGTCTTGGCCGTCTTGTTGAGCCCGAGGTTGCGCTTCTTGCGGATCTTGATGAAGTCGTCGAGAAAGCCGACGATTCCCAGTGACGTCGCGAGCGCGAGAACCAACCAACCGGACGCAGACAGGCGCGGTAGCCGCGAGCCGAAACCGATGATGTGTGCCGCCAGGTAGCCCGCCCACATGCCGGCGATGATCGCGATGCCGCCCATCGACGGGGTGCCACGCTTGCCTTGGTGACTCTGCGGGCCCTCGATCCGAATCTCGTGCCCGAGCCCCTGCCGCGAAAGCACACGAATGAGAAACGGAGTCAGGAAGAGGGCGACGAACAACGAGACGCCACCCGCGACGAGGATTGAAATCACCCGTGGGACTCTACAGACGTAAGCGGCTGCGACACACAATCAGACAAGGCACCCGACCGCTTCGGAGCATGGGATGATCGACCTTATGTCTCCCCCCGCACCGCTCCCCCTCGACCCCATCGAAGAGGCGCATCGTCAGTGGACGGAGCACGGGTGGAGCGACGTCGCCGACGGTATGGCTGCGGTCACGTCGGTGATGCGAGCACAGCAGATCATGATGGCGCGGGTCGAAGAAGTACTCAAGCCGCTCGGGTTGACCTTCGCCCGCTACGAATTGCTGACGCTTCTCACCTTCACCAGGTCGGGCGCACTCCCGATGGCCAAGGCAAGTGCCCGCCTCCAGGTTCACCCCACCAGTGTCACCAATGCCGTCGACCGTTTGGAGAAAGCGGAGTTGGTCAGGCGGGTCCCGCACCCCAGTGATCGACGCGCGACGCTCATCGAGATCTCCGACGCCGGTCGCGCACTGGCCCTCGAAGCGACCGAAATGCTCAACAGCAAGGTGTTCGCTCACCCCGGACTCCAGCAGGACAAGCTCGAACAATTGGTGACGATCCTCACTGAGCTTCGCAAGACCGCCGGGGACTTCGACACCGGCGGCGCGCCCACCAAGTGGTGAACCGACCACCCGTACACAAAGAAACTGCCCTCACACTCTCGACGAGTGTGAGGGCAGTTTCAGCGGTCTAGAAGTTCAGCGGTGCTCGAGTTCAGCGGTGCTTGAATTCGGCCGACCGCTTCTCCACGAATGCGGCCATGCCTTCCTTCTGATCCTCCGTCGCGAAAGTCGAGTGGAACACCCGACGCTCGAAGCGGACGCCCTCGGCGAGGGTGGTCTCGAAGGAGCGGTTGACTGCTTCCTTGGCCATCATCGCAATCGGCAGCGACATCTCGGCGATGGTGGTTGCGGTCTTCAACGCGTCGTCGAGCAAGTCGGCGGCCGGAACGATCCTGGCGACCAGGCCTGCACGCTCGGCTTCTTCTGCGTCCATGTTGCGGCCGGTGAGGCACAGTTCCATGGCCTTGGCCTTGCCCACGGCGCGCGTAAGGCGCTGCGAGCCACCGATACCCGGAATGACACCGAGCTTGATCTCCGGCTGACCGAACTTCGCGGTATCCGAAGCGATGATGAAATCGCAGAGCATCGCAAGCTCGCAGCCACCACCGAGCGCGTACCCGGAGACAGCTGCGATCAGCGGCTTACGAGCTGCTGCAACGCGGTCCCACGGGGTGAAGAAATCCTCGACGTATGCGTCCATGTACGTCTTGGACTGCATTTCCTTGATGTCGGCGCCGGCGGCGAATGCGCGCTCGGAACCGGTGATCAGGATGGCTCCGATGCCGTTGTCCGCTTCGAGGTCGGCAACCGCAGCGACGACCTCGTTCATCAGCTCGGAGTTCAGTGCGTTGAGAGCTTTCGGGCGGTTGAGCGTGATGACGCCGACGCGACCCTTACGCTCGAGGATGATGGTGTTGAAGTCGGTCACTACTGTCCTTCGGTCGAACGGTCACGGATGTCGTTGATGATGGCAGAGAAGTCCTGACCGCCACCGCCCGCAGCATGGAAGCGACTGTAGAGTTCCGCGGCCTTGAGCCCGATCTCCGCATCGACGCCGTTGTTGCGCAGCGCATTTGCAGCCAGACCGAGGTCCTTGTCCATCAGCGCGACAGCAAAGCCGGGCTGGTAGTCGTTGTTGGCCGGGCTCGTGGGGACCGGTCCCGGTACCGGGCAGTTGGTGGTCAGTGCCCAGCACTGCCCCGAGGCGTTGGACGCCACATCGAAGAGCGCCTGGTTGCTCAGGCCGAGCTTCTCGCCCAGCACGAACGCCTCGCTGATCGCGATCATCGAAATGCCGAGGATCATGTTGTTGCAGATCTTGGCAGCCTGGCCGACACCGGCGTCGCCGCAATGAACGACCTTGCGGCCCATCACGTCCAGCAACGGTGACGCGGCCTGGAAGTCCGCTTCGGAACCGCCCACCATGAATGCGAGAGTGCCTGCGGTTGCCCCGACGACTCCACCGGAGACCGGTGCGTCGACGCTGCGGTGACCGGCTGCTTCGGCTTTGTCGTGTGCCTCGCGGGCATCGGCGACGTCGATGGTGGAACAGTCGATGAACAGCGTGCCCGGTGTTGCCACCGGCAGCAGTTCTTCGTACAGACCGAGAACATGCTTACCGCTCGGCAGCATCGTGATCACGACGTCAGCACCGCGAACGGCGTCGACTGCCGAATCCGCTACCGATGCACCGTCTTTGACTGCCTGCTCCAGCGCCGCGGGTGCCAGGTCGAAACCGACGACCTTGTGTCCGGCCTTGACGAGATTGGCCGCCATCGGGCCACCCATGTGACCGAGTCCGATAAATCCAATGGTGCTCATTAGTGATGCTCCTTCGGCGGTGATCAGTTGCCTTGCAGTTGGGGGGCGAGTCCGAGCTCGTTGTCGCCCAGCGGGGCGAAGTAGGCGTCGACGGATTCTGCGGTGACATCGTCGAGAGTTGCCGGCAACCACTTCGGGTTTCGGTCCTTCTCCACGACCTGGGCGCGAATGCCCTCGACCAGATCGTGTGAGGCGAGCGCAGCCGTCGAGACCCGGAACTCCTCATTGAGGACTTCTTCCAAGCCTGCTGCTTCCTTGGCATGGCGCAGGGACCGCAGGGTCACCGACAGTGCGATGGGCGACTTGCCGAGAATCTGCTCCGCGGCCTTCTCCGCCTCGGGGATTCCACTTGCGCGAAGACGCTCCACGATGGTGGAGACGTCGTCTGCCGAGTACGCGGCGTCGATCCAACTCTGCTGGGCCAACAGCTCCGACACCGGAGCCGGCTCCGCGTATTGCGCCACGGCGTCGGCAACCGAAGAAGAGGCGAGCGCAGCGATGAACGTCTCGATGTTCTCCGACGGGATGAAGTGATCCGCGAAGCCTGCTGCGATGGCATCGCCAGCGCTCAGACGCGCCGTGGTGAGCGCGATGTGCGTTCCGAGTTCGCCGGGAGCACGCGAGAGCAGGTACGTTCCGCCCACATCGGGAATGAAACCGATTCCGGTCTCGGGCATTCCGATCATCGAACGCTCGGTCACGATGCGAATGTCGCCGTGTGCGGACACTCCGACGCCACCGCCCATGACGATCCCGTCCATGATCGCGACGTACGGCTTCGGGTAGTTCGCGATCTCGGAGTTGAGGATGTACTCCTCACGCCAGAAGTCGAGCGAACCGGTCTTGCCGTCCTTGGCGTCGTGGTAGATCGAGACGATGTCGCCGCCGGCGCACAGACCACGTTCGCCGGCGCCCGTGAGTACGACTGCATTGACGTCGTCGTCGGACTTCCATTCCTCGAGTGCCTTGGCCATCGCCTTGACCATCGAGTGGTTGAGGGCGTTGATCGCCTTGGGCCGGTTGAGGGTGATGAGCCCCAGCCCATCACGCTTTTCGATCAATACCTCGAGCTCGTCGCTCATGCTGCTCCCTGCTTTCCCTGACCTGATGCGACCACGCTGCGCGCGATGACCACCCTCATGATCTCGTTGCTGCCTTCGAGGATCTGATGAACGCGAAGATCGCGAACGATCTTCTCGATCCCGTACTCAGCAAGATAGCCGTACCCGCCGTGAAGCTGGAGAGCCTTGTTGGCAACGTCGAATCCGGTGTCGGTGGCAAAGCGCTTGGCCATCGCACACAACTCCACGACGTCAGGCGCTCCGTCTTCGAGTGCTGCGGCGGCGCGCCACAGCAGTGTCCTGGCAGCCTCGAGTTCCGTGCGCATGTCGGCGAGCTGGAACTGCAGGGCCTGCGACTCGATCAGTGCCGAACCGAAAGCCTTACGGTCCACCAGATATGCAACGGCCTTCTCCAGCGCCGACTGAGCCCCACCGACCGAGCAGGCGGCAATATTCAGCCGGCCGCCGTTGAGACCCTTCATGGCGATGCGGAATCCGCTGCCCTCTTCACCGAGCATGTTGGCAGCGGGAACGCGCACGTCTTCGAAGATCACCTGGCGAGTGGGCTGCGCGTTCCATCCCATCTTGACCTCGTTGGCACCGAAGGACAGTCCGGGTGAATCCTTGGGCACGATGAACGCCGAAATGCCCTTGGCACCTGCAGATCCGGTGCGGGCCATCACGACGTACACGTCGGAAGTGCCTGCGCCGGAGATGAACTGCTTGACGCCGTTGAGGATGTAGTCGTCACCGTCGCGAACAGCCTTGGTGCTCAAGCCCGCAGCATCGGATCCCGCACCGGGTTCGGTGAGGCAGTAGCTGCCCAGCTGGTCCATCGAGCAGAGTCCGGGAACCCACTTGTGGCGCTGTTCGTCATTGCCGAACTGGTCGATCATCCACGTGACCATGTTGTGGATGGAGATGTACGCGGCGATCGACGGATCACCCTTGGCGAGCTCTTCGAAGATCCGGGCAGCGTCGACGCGGCTCAGCTCACTGCCGCCCACGTCTTCACGAATGTAGATACCGCCCATCCCCAGGGACGCCGCCTTACGGAGGACGTCCACCGGGAAATGCTTGGTCTGATCCCACTCCACTGCGTTGGGCGCCAGATGCTCGGCCGCGAAGTCGCGGGCAGTGTCACGAATCGCCCGCTCGTCATCGGTCAGAGTAAACATGGAAAGTGTTCCGATCAGTTCATCGTGGGGATGACGAAGTGGTTGTCAGGAGCGGAGTCTACGGAGCGACCCTCCTGACCTGCTTCCTTCTTGCCGGAAGGCCAGCGCTGCGTCACGGTCTTGGTCTTGGTGTAGAAGCGGAAGGAGTCGGGACCGTGCTGGTTCAGGTCACCGAATCCGGAGCGCTTCCAGCCACCGAAGGTGTGGTACGCGATCGGGACCGGGATCGGCACGTTGACGCCGACCATGCCGACGTTGACGCGAGCGGTGAAGTCACGCGCGGTGTCGCCGTCGCGAGTGAAGATGGAGACACCGTTGCCGTACTCGTGTTCGGTCGGAAGACGCAGTGCCTCTTCGTAATCGGCAGCACGTACCACCTGAAGGACGGGTCCGAAGATCTCTTCCTTGTAGATGCGCATGTCCGAGGTGACGTTGTCGAACAGGGTTGCGCCGGCAAAGAATCCGCCTTCGTGGCCTTCGAGGGTGAAGCCGCGGCCGTCGACGACTGCCGTTGCGCCCTCGTCGATGCCGATCTGCACGTAGTTGTTGACGCGATCGAGGGCATCCTGGCAGACCAGGGGACCGAAATCGACGCCTTCGTCGTCACTGCGACCGATCTTGAGCTTCGCGACGCGTTCCTTCAGCTTCGCAACGAGGGCGTCCGCGGTCTCCTCGCCGACGGGAACGGCGACCGAGATGGCCATGCAACGCTCGCCGGCGCTGCCGTAGCCCGCGCCGATCAGGGCGTCTGCAACCTCGTCGAGGTCGGCGTCCGGCATGACGATCGCGTGGTTCTTGGCGCCACCGAAGCACTGTGCGCGCTTGCCGTGAGCTGCGGCCGTCTCGTAGATGTACTGAGCGATCGGCGTGGAGCCGACGAAGCCGACGGCCTTGATGCGATCGTCGGTGAGCAGAACGTCGACAACTTCCTTGTCACCGTTGACCACGTTGAACACGCCGGCGGGCAGTCCCGCTTCGAGGAACAACTCGGCCAGGCGCAGCGGCACGGATGGGTCGCGCTCGGAGGGCTTGAGGATGAAGGCGTTACCTGCGGCGAGGGCGGGGCCGGCCTTCCACAGCGGGATCATCGCGGGGAAGTTGAAGGGCGTGATGCCGGCAACGACGCCGAGCGGCTGACGCATGGAGTACACGTCGATGCCGGTGCCGGCACTCTCGGTGAATTCACCCTTGAGCAGGTGCGGAGCGCCGACGGCGAACTCGATGACCTCGAGGCCGCGCTGGATGTCACCCTTGGCGTCGGCGACGGTCTTGCCGTGCTCGGACGAGAGGAGGCGGGCCAGGGAATCCATCTCGGCCTGAGCGAGCTGCAGGAACTTCATCAGCACGCGGGCGCGCTTCTGCGGGTTGAACGCTGCCCACACCAGCTGCGCCTCTTCGGCATTGGCGATGATGGCTTCGGTCTCGGCCTTGCTCGCGAGGGGGACGCGGGCCTGCACCTTGCCGGTGTTGGGATCGAACACGTCTGCAAATCGATCAGATGTCCCGGGAACACGCTTGCCACCGACGAAGTGCGTCAACTCGTGAACCGTCGCATTTTCAACCATTGTGCTAACCCGTTCCTTGCTCGTATGGACCGCCGAGGAGGCAGCAGTGAATATGTCTACCATCCTATAGTTGGATGTCCATGTATGTCTAGAGCCCAAGCGCCGTGAGTGGTTAAGGAGTCCCGGGGCTCCCTAAGCACGCACAGCGCGGAGCGCGACTGCCGCTTCCTGCGCGACTACGGCATCGGTGACGTCGTATCCATCCGATCCCCCACCAGGTCCGCCGGACACCGCGACAACCTTGCGTGCCGAGAGATGCACCGCATCGACGCCGACGGCAGCGATTGCCGCAATGTCGTCGACGGTTATTCCGCCACCCGCCATGATCTGGATCCGGCCCGCGGCATGTTCGACCATGCGACCGATCTCGTCGAGTCCCTCACTGCAAGTGTCCGCTCCACCGGACGTCAGCACGCGGGTCACGCCGAGGTCGATCAGTTCGTCCAGCGCGGTCAGACGGTCGGTCACCACGTCCATCGCACGATGTACTGTCACCTCGACCCTCGCCGGGTCGACGCATCCGATGATGCGGCGCAGCACGACGGTGTCGATCGAATTGTCTTCTGTCAGCGCGCCGATCACGATGCCGGCAGCTCCCCCCGCCACTGCAGCACGGACGTCGTGCTCCATCACCCACACTTCGTCGGGTGAGAACACAAAGCCTCCGGCGCGCGGACGGATCAGCGGGTGTACCGCGATCCCCACTTCCGACGCTGCCTCGATCACGCCGATGCTGGGCGTCACTCCCCCCGTCGGGCCGAGGGCCGCACACACCTCGACTCGAGTTGCTCCTACCGAACGCGCGATCCTCGCCCCCCGCACGTCCTGCACAGCCAGTTCCAAGACGGTCATGTCAGAAGGACTGCCACGACGGCTTGTGTTCGAGCGCGTACCGGTAGTAATCGGCAAGCTTGAGCGAACTGGCCGCAGCTTCGTCGATCACGACGGTGACATGGCGGTGCAACTGCATCACCGAGGCCGGGCAGAACGCGGACAACGGGCCTTCCACGGCGGCAGCGATCGCATCGGCCTTACCTTCTCCGGTCGCGATCATCACGAGATGCCGTGCATCGCTGATGGTTCCGAGCCCCTGGGTGAGCACGTGGTGCGGGACGTCGTCCACTCCGTCGAAGAACCGCGCATTGTCGATCCTGGTCTGTTCGGTCAGTGTCTTCACGCGGGTGCGCGACGTCAAGGACGATCCTGGCTCGTTGAAGCCGATATGGCCGTCGGTGCCGATGCCGAGCAACTGCACGTCCACTCCCCCGGCCGCCGCGATGCTGTGGTCGTACCGGGCGATCTCCTTCTCCGGGCACGGCGCTTCACCGTTGGGGCTGGACACCATCGCCGGATCCAAGTTGACGTGATCGACGAACTCCGACCGAATCACCGAGTAGTACGACTGCGGATGCCGTTTCGGCAATCCGAGGTACTCGTCGAGCAGAAAGGCTCGGGCCAGCGAGAAGTCGAGTTCGGCGTCGCGATGCCGCGCTGCCAGTTCACGATAAGTTCCGATCGGCGACGACCCCGTTGCGAGCCCGAGCGTCGTCGCCCCGGCTCTGACATATCCTTCGACGATGTCCGCGACGGTCGAGTCGACCTCCGCGGGTGTCGGCTGAATTACGATTTCCATGATTTTTCCTTTCCGGCGGCTTTTCCGCCGAGTAGTACACGCCCCAGGCGCAATTGACGATCTGTGACCACGATGTCGGCGCGAGCGCCGACGGCCAACGATCCGAGTAGGTCGCCCAGGCCCAGCAGGCGCGCTGGGCTCCGAGTTGCTGCTGCGACCGCGTCTTCGAGAGCGACTCCACCGTCGAATACGGTGCTACGCACCACATCGAGCAACCTTGCAGTCCCTCCGGCGATGGCACCGGAACTGCCGTCGGTGGTCGCGAGCCTCGCGACGCCTTCGTGCACCGTGACGTCGAGAGCGCCGAGTTGGTAGTCGCCGTCGTCCATTCCGGCAGCGGCCATGGAGTCACTGACCAAGGCGATCTGGTCGGGGCCGACAGCATCGAAGACCATCGACACGGTCTCGGGAGCAAGATGCACTCCGTCTGCGATCAGTTCCACCACCATCTCGCCTCTCGCGGCCGCCGCCAGGCATGCAGCCACGGGCCCCGGCGATCGATGGTGCAGCGGCGGCATCCCGTTGAACAGGTGGGTCGCACTGATCTGCCCGGCCCAATTCCCGTGCACTGCAGCACCGATGCGCGCCGACGTCGTTGCCGCGTCGGCATCGGTGTGACCGAAACTCGGCACGATGTTGCGATGTCGCATGATCGCGAGCAACTCTTCGAAGTTCTCGGTCTCCGGCGCCAAAGTCATGGACCGTACGGTCCCCCGCGCGGCGTCGCACACGGCTTCGAGTAGATCAGGATCACCGGGAATGATCGCCGCCGGATCCTGGGCACCGCAGCGGACGCCGTTGATGAACGGCCCCTCGAGGTGGATACCCAGAAGTTCTCCGCGTTCGACCAGGTCGGCGAGCATCGTTGCTTGCCGCACCAGATCTGCGCGCGGCGCGGAGACCAGGCTGGCCAACATTCCGGTCGTGCCGTGCTCACAATGATGCGCTGCGGCGCGGCTCGCACCATCGGCGTCGGTGTTCGGAAAACCAGCACCCGCTGCGCCGTGACTGTGGACATCGATCAGTCCAGGCATGATCAACGAGTCGGAACGTTCCGGAATGGCAAAGACGGGCGCCGACGCGACGTAGTCCGCAGCCGAGCCGACCCAGCTGATCTTCTGACCGTCTACGACGACAACGCCGTCGTGAATCTTGCCGATCGGTGACCCGATCACCGTTCCCCGCAGCACAATCGGATCGATTACCGTGGCCGAGCCTGGCGTGCTCATGCGGACTCGAGAATCCGCGCCACGGCTGCTCTACCCTCGATCGGGTTTCGCGCGCCCCGCGCCGCAGCGGCCATGTCCTTGCACACCGCCAGATCGAGTGACGCCAACTGAGCGCGCACGGCGCCCAACGCCGGGACCGACATCGACAAACTCGTGACGCCCAAACCGACCAGAACCGGAGCCAACAGCGGATCCGACGCGGATTCACCGCACACTCCAACCGGTTTCCCGGCGTCGGCGCCCGCCTGACCGACCATCGCGATCAGATCGAGGACCGCCGGCTGCCACGGATCGAGCAGTTGCGCCAGGCTCCCGGCCATACGATCCACGGCGCAGGTGTACTGACTCAGATCGTTGGTACCGATACTGACGAAATCGAGATGCTCGAGGAGGTCCCTCGCCCGCAAAGCGGCAGCTGGAATCTCGATCATCGCTCCCACCTTGCCGATTCCCCGCGAACGCGCGAGTTCTGCAAAGTCTTTCGCTTCGTCGGCCGTGGCCACCATCGGCGCCATCACCCACAGGTCGGCGCCCGTCGCGTTTCCCGCGGCGGCGAGAGCGTCGAGCTGACTGATCAGAGTGTCGGGATAGACCGTGCCTACTCGTAACCCACGGATGCCCAGTGCCGGGTTCTCTTCGATCCCGAGATCGAGAAACGGCAACGGTTTGTCCGAACCCGAATCGAGAGTGCGGACCACTACCTTCTGTCCGGCGAAGTGTTCGAGAACCGACGTGTACGTCTGGGCCTGCTCCTCCACCGAAGGAGCGTCGTGACGCCCGAGATACGAGAATTCGGTACGGAACAGTCCGACGCCCTCACAATCCGCCGCCCCGGCCCGGGCGGCGTCCTCGAGGGTTCCGATGTTGGCCGACAATCTCACCGCGAATCCGTCACGTGTGCGACCCGGACCACGCGCCGAAGCCAACTGCTCTGCCGCGCAGGATGCTTCGAGGGCTACCCGCTCACACATTTCCACAGAGGGATCAATGGTGACCGTTCCGGTAGTGCCATCGAGGATGAGGAGTTTGCCCTCCATCAGCAGGTCGGTTCCCGAGCAGTTCACCACGGCCGGGATTCCGAGCGACTTCGCCAAGATAGCCGTATGGCTGGTCGGGCCTCCTTCCGCGGTCAACAGTCCGACCACGTCGCTGTCACCGAGCGTCGCCGTGTCCGCCGGCGCCAAGTCGCGCGCCACGAGGATGTATGGATGACCCGGAGTGGGGATTCCGGGCATCGGCTCACCGCGGAGCACGGCAACAGCTCGCTGTCCGAGATCACGCAAATCGGTTGCCCGTTCGGCCATGTATCCGCCGAGCGCCGTGAGCTTTTCACAGAACGTGTCGAAGGCGATCGCCACCGAGTGAGCTGTCGGCAACCCGGACTCCAGGTTCGCCTTGGCCGCCTTCACGATGCCCGCGTCGCGCGCCATCGCAGCAGAGGTCGTCAGGATTTCCGCGGGTACACCTTCGACGGACTGTGCACGAGTGAGCAGTTCCTCCGCCACGGCGTCCAGTGCCTCTCGGATTCTGTTCAGCTCCGCCTCGGGACTGCCCGTGACCCGATCCGACGCCGAGGTCGGTTCGGGCGTGGAGAATCGCAGCCACGGCGCACATACCGAACCCGCGCTCACTCCGATACCCGCAATGCGGTTGTCCACACTCGCCGTCATCAGGCTTCGTCCAGTTCCGAAGCGAGAAGCTCTGCGAGTGAACCGACCGCGGCATCGGCGCCGTCACCGTCAGCACGCAAGGTCACCGAATCGCCGAATGCGGCACCGAGAGTCATGACCGACAACATGCTGGAGGCGTCGACGGGTTCGCCGTCGCCGAGCGAGATGGTGACGTCGACCGGTAGGTCGGCCGCGGCGCGCGCGAAGAGCGCTGCGGGTCGTGCGTGGAGTCCGACGCGGGATCCGATTGTCGTGGTTGCGATCGCCATGTTCAGCGTCCTTCCAGTTCCTTGTCGAGCTTGTGTTCAAGTTCTGCGACGAGTGGGGCGTCGGTGCGGGTATCGCCCTCGGCTGCGAGTGCCAATTCGGCCTCGAGCAGCGCGGGGTCGGGCTCACCTGCGGCCACCTCGACCTCTTCTTCTCGTCCCGGCGTGCGCAGGTTCCACTTCTTGATCACGAAACTGAAGAGGAAGTAGTAGATCAGCGCGTACCCGAGCCCGATCGGGATCAACATCCAGGCGTTGGTCGCCTTGCCGAAGTTCAACACGTAGTCGAAGAAGCCTGCGGAGAAGGTGAATCCGTCGTGGATACCGAGCGCATTGACCAGCGCCATCGACGTTCCGGTCAACAGTGAGTGGATGACGTACAGCGGCCACGCGACGAACATGAAGGAAAATTCGAGAGGCTCGGTGATACCGGTGAGGAAGGCGGTCAGGCCGGTGGAGAGCATGATGCCGCCGACGAGCTTCTTCTGAGAAGGCTTGGCGTTGCGCCAGATTGCGAAGGCTGCAGCGGGGAGGGCGAACATCATGATCGGGAAGAATCCGGTCATGAACGTACCGGCGGAGGGGTCGCCGGCGAAGAACCGGTTGAGGTCGCCGCGAACGATCTGACCGCTCGCGTCCTGGTAATCGCCGATCAGGAACCACACGGCGGAGTTCAAGATGTGGTGCAAGCCGGTGGGGATCAGGAGGCGGTTCGCTGCGCCGTAAATGCCGCCGCCGACAACGGTATTGGAAGCAACTGCTTCACCGACCCAGTTGAGGCCGGAGTTGAACAGCGGGTACACGAATGCCATCAGGACACCGACGACAAGACCGGTGATTGCCGTCAGAATGGGAACGAGCCTGCGCCCGTTGAAGAATCCGAGATAATCGGGAAGCTTCGTTCGATAGAACCGCTGCCACAAGATCGCCGACAGCAAGCCCATCACGATGCCGGCGAGCACACCGTAGTTGATCAGGGATTGATCCCCGTTCGGGTCGGTTTTCCCTTCGAGAACGATCGGCGACATCGCCTTGAACACTCCGTCGATCACCATGTAGCCGACGACGGCTGCCAAGGCAGTCGAGCCGTCGGCCTTCTTGGCCCAGCCGATCGCGATACCGACGGCGAAGATCAGCGGCAGCCACGTGAAGACGGCTTGTCCCGCCGCAGAGATCACGGCCGCGGCACTGTGCATCGAACTGAACCGCCCGAGCAGGTCGTCCTGACCGAGGCGGAGCAAAATTCCCGCAGCCGGCAGAACTGCGATCGGAAGCATCAAGCTTCGGCCGAGGCGTTGAACCCCGGCGAACACTTTCGATTCCTTCTTCGGGGTGTCTTCGAGAGTCATCAAAGGACCTTCTTCGTTCGCCGGGCCGCGTCGCGATCGGCCAGTGGTTCTGGAAATTCGGGTGTCGTGCACGTGCAGGTTTCGTGAAAATGCTGGTCACGGTTCATGCTCGGAAGTGAGGCCGAAACCGTTTTGCCGAAACTGTTGTGGAGCCGGACTTCCAACGGGTACTGTCCGGTCATAACCAGTTGTAGTTTTACCTGGTCGAGGCGAGTTGTCAACACCCAAATGTGACATACGTAACCGGGATAGCCTTGACCAGCAACTAGTCAGCCCACCTGTACGACCGTTCAACGATCACGACCAACCCGACAATCAGGAGCAGCAAATGTCGAAAGCGGAAGCAATCATCAAGGGCCTCGGCGGCGCAGAGAACATCGTCGAGATCGAAGCGTGCATCACCCGCCTACGCACCGAGGTCAAGGACGGCGCGAAGGTGAACGAAGCCGCGCTCAAGGCTGCCGGCGCACACGGCGTGCTCAAGGCCGGAACGGTCGTCCAGGTGATCGTCGGACCCGAGGCAGACACCCTTGCCGAGGACATCGAGGACATCCTGTGACGGTCGTCCTCGCCCCGCTGCCCGGCCGGGTCGTCGCACTGGCAGACGTCCCGGACCCGGTGTTCGCTCAGCAGATGGTCGGCTCGGGCGTCGCCATCGAACCTGCCCGCGATCAGGGGCCGCTCACCGTTGTCGCGCCGATCAGCGGGAAGATCCTCAAACTTCACCCCCACGCATTTGTGATCTTCGGAGAGAAGGCCACCGGCGTGCTGGTCCATATCGGCATCGACACGGTCAAACTCGAAGGCGACGGATTCACTCTCATCGCCGCCGAGGGCGACACGGTCAATGCGGGTGATCCCGTCGTCAGCTTCGATCCAGCGCACATCGACACCACCGGCTACTCGGCGATCTGCCCGGTTGTGGTGATGGATTCCAAGCCGGACACCGTCGAATCCCCTTCGGTCGGTAGCGACGTCACCACAGGCGACACGCTGTTCGACTGGTCGGCGTAACGCAAAGGGCGGGCACACCTTCCGGTGC